>JALOPA010000357.1 GCA_025454125.1 Thermodesulfobacteriota bacterium | reverse complement strand
GTCTTCGGTTTTCACGCTATCATTTTCGGACCGCTTGTAGAGACCTCCGATCGTGTAACGGTTTTGGAGGGTGCGGGCCATGAACTCGGCATCCGCATAGATGTCCTGAGTGTCTGTGTTGCCGTCCCTCATGCTGAAGCCGACGTTGGCCCTCAGATTGGTCCTCATGGGCGGCTTGGGGTTGATGGTCTTGACATTGGCGAGGTCCACGGTAACCGGCTCCGCCACCTGCTCGGCCTTGACCTTCACTTTGCCCGGATCTCCTGGAGAGGCCGGGCCCTGGGCCGTGGTTTCGTCGCCGAGCACAACCTTGATGGGCTCATCCGTTTTCAAGTTGACCACTTCTCCCCATTGGATGGAAAGGTCTCCGGCATAAGCGGTTTTGAAGATCAGAACGCCGCCGTCCAATGACACGACTTTTCCTGTGAGGCGATCCCCGTTCTTGAGCCACACTTCGTCCCCAAAGGCCTCGCCCCAAACCAGTAAAACCAGGAACACTGGCAAGACAACCGAAATCCTTCTGCTTCTCATTCCTCACCTCCTTGAAAAATGGGTTTGCTGCCCGTCTCTACTTGCTGCCCGGGGCCAGGCCCTCACGCGCTTTTCTTGCGGCTTCCTGGGCTTCAAGAGTCAGCTTGTAGGCGGTGTAGTACTTGTAGATGTTGCGCACGTAGGTGGTGGTCTCGGCCCCGATCTTCTCGGCGGTCGCTGAAGTTTGCGTCAGGGAAAAACTTCTCCATGAGATGGTCCATGTACTTGGCGCCGGCGTGGACATTGTGTTCGGCGATCTTGATATCTCCCACCTTCAACTCTGAGCCGGTTTCGGGCATGATCTGCATGATTCCGATGGCGCCCACGTGGCTGCGGGCGGACTGGTCGAGCTGGGATTCCTGGTATCCCTGTGCTGCGAGCATCAGGGGGTCAAAGCCATATTTCTCGCCATACTTCTCGAAAAGGTCCAGGGTCTCTTCAAAGCGTTTGATCTCCTGGGTTTCCGTGGAGCTCTTGATCTGCTTCACCCGTCTCATGTATTGCTTGAGCCGGTATTCGGTGACTCCTTGTTTCGTCAGGAAGTGCTTGTAGAAGTCGCTGATGGCTTCCTGAAGCTTAGGACTGTTTTTGCGGGTCGCCCAACCGACCTGGCCCTCTTCACGAAGGATAAGGTCAGCCCTCGCCTTGATCTTCGGGAGGATCTGCGCCCACATTTGGGCCTTCCAATCGTCCACAACGATCAGCTCCAGCAGGCCGGCGTTCAGCATTTCCATCATATCCTCATCCTCCAGAGCATCCGATACCAGCACCAGATTGATATCGAGTTTGCCTTCCTTGCGAAAGCGGGCATTCAGTTCACTCAAGCTTTCGAAGTAACTGCTGGCCTTTCGGACATGAACGGTCTTGCCGGACAGGTCGGCCAGTGAAGCGATTACCGGGGACTTTGGCCCTGTGACGAGGATCTCCGTATTGGGCCTTGCGCCCTCGCGGACTGCGAAATCCACCAGCTTGAGGCGAGCCTCCGTGACGGTCAGGTTGCCCACGGCAATGTCCCCCAGGCCGTCGACCACCCCGGAGAGCAGCTTGTCCCTGGTGGTGGGGATGATGTACACCGTGATCGGCCGCTTTTGGGTCTTGTATTTCTTGTTGATGTAGCGCTCGAAGTCGCGGATATTGTCCGCCGCAATCCCTCGCTCGTGTCCCTTGTCGTTGAAGTAGAGACTCCGGCTGTAGGGGACAAGCACCCGGATCATCCGGCGTGCGACCATCTTGTCAAAATCGCCGGCCCAGGGTTTGGAGGCGAGATTGAGCTGGCGCGGTTTCTCTGCAGCGGGTCCAGTGCCGGCCTGGCTTTGTGTCGCGCTCGAAGACGGTACAAAGAGAACCAGGCTCATGAATAGAACCGAGTTGATAATCAAGGCGATCATCATGGACCTCCGCATAGGGGATCGGATCGACCGTTGGATCGTCGAAGGTTTTCCGAAGTGGTAGCCATTTTATTCCAACAATTCACAACTCTCAACTAAGTTCTTGATTGTTCCCGGCCTGTCTTGACAGGCAACCCTCCGGGGGCTAAAAGAAGACTTTCGATGGGGCATTCATAAGAGTGCAGTGGAGAGAGGCCGCTTGCTTATTGGCTCTCGTAAAAGAAGCGTGAGAGGATGAGCGAAATGCCTCTAGAACAGAAAGTCCAACGAAAGGAAGACAGGATCGAAAGGAGGCGCATTGTGCCAAAAGCGAAAATCACAGTCGTCAAAAGGATGAACATGAAGGACATCTACGGAGACAGCCTGCCGGCAGCCTGCGATGAGAGCAAGGTCACGCCGGAATGCCAACGCTTCCGTACGGGCCAGGAATTCATTGTAGACAGCCACAACTGTCCTCCGGATTTCTGCAACTGGGCCTTTGCGGATATCCAGAGAGACCTGGTCCACATTCTGTACGGCGGGTACTATCCCTGGATGAAGGAGAAGGGTGTGGCCCTCACGTGCTGCACGGACGGATTCCGGCCTGTGGTCTTCAGGATCGAGAGGATCGAGGACTGACGCGGAGCAGCGTTCGAGGAAAGCTCGATTAAGGATTGAAATTGGAAGGCATGCTGGCGGATGGCCCGGGGGAAAAGGGCGTCGTGATCTGCCATCCCCATCCCCTTTACGGCGGGAGCATGCACAACAACGTGGTGAAGGCGGTTGCCCATGCCTATCAGGAAGAAGAGTATAGCACCCTCCGGTTCAACTTCCGGGGCGTGGAGAGAAGCGAGGGGGATTTCGCCAATGGGGTGGGGGAGCAGGAAGACGTCAAGGCGGCCCTCCAGACTCTGGGCAAGAAGAGCATGGATCTCGCAGGCTATTCCTTCGGGGCGTGGGTCAATGCCCTGGGCCTCGCCGATTTCGATAAAGCCCAAAGGCTCATCATGGTCTCACCGCCCGTGAGCGTGATTGATTTCAGTTTCCTGGAATACAGCCCCAAGATCAAGCTGGTGATCTGCGGGTCGAGGGATGAGATCGCCGAATACAAGAAGGTCGAAGAGATGCTGGCCCGGTGGAATGATCAAGCCCTGTCCCGGGTCATTCAAGGGGCGGATCACTTCTACTCAGGGTACGAGGAAGATCTGATCGACATTGTAGGGACGTTTCTGAGGGAAGGAAAACCTTAACCACGAAAACACGAAATAGGGAACACACGAAAGAAGAGGGGGTTCTATAAAAATCCCGGTTCTTTTTCGTGCCTTCCCACTTTCGTGCTTTCGCGGTGGATCGTGGTTTTGGAGCTAGAAGTGCCAAAGGGTCAACAATTGATGAGAACGTGGCAATGCCTGTGCTGTATTGCATTCCTGCTTCTTGCAGCCGCCACGGTGATCGCGAGCGAAGCGAATGCCGCGGCGAAGGATTCTTTGCGTCGCAGCGCGATTGTCGTGGCCGTTGAAAAGGTGAGCCCTGCGGTGGTGAACATCAGCACCGTGGTCACGGAAAAGGTGAGCCCTTTTTTCCCCTTTGGCGGAGACGAGTTCTTCAAGGATGTCTTCCCCGAGATGTTCAGCAGAGAGTACAAGCACACCAGCTTGGGCTCGGGAGTGATCGTTGACGGAGAAAAAGGGTACATCGTAACCAACCACCATGTGGTGGCAAGGGCCACGGAGATCAAGGTCATTACCTCGAACCAGAAGGAATACAAAGGCCGGAGTCTGGGGTCGGACCCCCGTTCCGATCTGGCGGTCATTAAAATCGACACCAAGGAGAGACTCCCTGAAGCCAAGCTGGGGGATTCCGAAGACCTCATGATCGGGGAAACCGTCATAGCGATCGGCAACCCCTTCGGGTTGACGCACACCGTGACCACGGGTGTGGTGAGTGCTCTGGACCGCTCGGTCCGCGCCGAGGATCGTGTCTATCGGCATTTCATCCAGACGGACGCGTCCATCAACCCGGGCAACAGCGGAGGGCCGCTCCTCAACATCGACGGCGACGTGATCGGGATCAACACGGCGATTTACCAGAAGGCGCAGGGCATCGGCTTCGCCATTCCCATCAACAAAACCAAGAGAATCGTGAAAGAACTGCTCCGCGCCGGCGAAGTTCAGCCGCCTTGGCTTGGCCTGGAGTTGCAGGAACTGACTCCTGAACTGAAGCGACACTTCGCTCTCGCCGAAGGGATCGGCGGAGTGCTGGTGAGCGATGTGTACGGGAACAGCCCTGCGGATCGGGCCGGCGTCAAGAGAGGGGATGTGGTCCTCACCGTAGGCCGGACTTCTGTCGCATCACTCTCCGACTATCAGGATGCTCTTGCAGAATTC
The DNA here is from genome assembly GCA_025454125.1 of Thermodesulfobacteriota bacterium. The sequence goes on along the minus strand of JALOPA010000357.1, from coordinate 2,355 downwards.
ACCACCGGGGATCGCATCACCCTCAAGCTTTCCCGAAGAGGAAAAGAGATTGCCTTTCAAGTGCAGCCGGCATCGTTTCCACCGGACCTCGCTCTGGAAACCGTTTACCGTCGTTTAGGCATCAAGGTCGGGGAAGTTCGTAAACCCAACGCCCAGCAACGATCCGGCGTTTCCGTTGAAGAAGTGAAACAGGACTCGGAAGCCGCTCGGATCGGCCTGAGAGCCGGAGATCTGATCGCGCAAGTCAACGAAGTGGCGGTCACAAACCTGGAAGACTTCAAGAAGGCGATCAGTCAATACCACCATCTGATCTCGTTGAATCTCGTTGTGAGAAGAGGACCTTACGCCTATTCCATCACCTTGCTTTTCTAGTGCATCCTTCGCTGAGTTATTAAGGGTTACATAACTGTAACGGCACGCAGAACCCCCCTCACAGTTCCACCGCATCTCCATTCGAAATAGGGAGTGGTTAATTGCATCATATATAGAACAATTCGCTATTGACAATGAAATATGCATCATATATATTGCAGTTATGTTGATCGAGATAGGAAGACAAATTCGACATGCACGCAAGAGTCGAAAGTTGACTCAAGTCGAGTTAGGTAAAGCACTCCTCATGAGTCGCACCACTATCGGGCAGATCGAGAGAGGCACGGTGCAGGACATTGGCGTGCGCAAGCTCATCCGGTTACTGGAATACCTTGGGCTGGAGATAAGGGTCCGGCCGGCGGGGAGACCTCCAACGTTGGAAGAACTGCGTGAAGAGGAGGGTCGCTGATGGCATCTGCCGCTTTCCTAGCAGTATGGGCCGGACAAGCAAGGTCCGGAACCCTTGAAGGGGAACGAGGTCAGAAGCACATATTTTCTTACTTTACAGATGCCGGCACTGAGGCAGAAGTTTCCCTCACCATGCCTCTCAGGCTGGAGAGTTGGGTCAGCCGCGACTTGCACCCGATATTCCAAATGAACCTGCCGGAGGGAGCCCTGCTGGAGGTAATCCGCAGGGCTATTTCCAAGGTAGTGGGGGACGATGACCTGTCGATCCTCCGGGTAACCGGAGGAAACCAGGTCGGCAGGAACCGGTTTTCTCTGCCTGGCGAAGCATTCCCCGGGATTTCAGAGACACCGGAATCCCTCGAAGAACTCCTCACCTACCCCGACACGCGTGATTTTTTCCACGAGCTTGTGGCCAAATACGCGCTTCGCTCGGGGATATCAGGCGTTCAACCGAAAGTCTTGCTGGATGCGAAGGAGCGCGGCACGCTCACCTCCGCCCGCTACATCGTCAAGTCGTGGGGAACCGATTTCCCATACCTCGCCGCCAACGAATACTTTTGCATGACCGCTGCGAAACGCGCCGGCCTGCCTGTGCCGGAATTCTTTCTCTCGGACAACGGCGGTCTCTTCATCTTGCGCCGCTTCGACCTCGCTCCGGACGGCGCCTCCATCGGGCTTGAAGATATGTGCAGCCTCCAGGCCCTCGGGACCTCACAGAAATATGGAAGCAGCTATGAACGGGTGGCGAAGAGCATCAGGGACTTTGTCTCGAGTGAACACGTGGCGTCGGCAAGGGAGCAGTTTTTTGCGACCTTGGTGCTGTCGGTCATGGTGAGGAACGGGGACGCTCATTTGAAGAATTTCGGGGTACTCTACTCCTCGCCCCGCCAGACCGTCACGTTCGCACCCGTGTACGACGTGGTGACCACCAGCGCCTATATCAGAAATGACGTGCCGGCCCTTTCTCTTGCGGGAACGAAGAAGTGGTGGCCGCGAAAGGTGCTGGAACAGTTTGCCGTGACTCATTTGTCTATGCCGGTGAGAGCCATTCGCGACGTCTTCGATCGTGTTGCCGAGGCAGTCAGGGAAACAGGGCGGATGATTCCTGGATATGTGGCCGATCACCCGGAGTTCCGTGAGATCGGCGAGGTTATGATCGCACAATGGGACCAGGGCGTAAAAGATCTGATGGGCAAATCCCTCTAGCTCTGGCCCAGTCCTCGAACCTCATGCGGGATAAGCTTGTTTTGGTGAATGCGCTGGCCGGCGCCGCCCCCCTGCTGCCCCCTGGAACGAGTGTTTTTCGTGATTAAAATAAGTTCCTAACACCAGAGGGAGACAGGGCGTGTATTCCATAGCTCTCAAAATGCTCATTGGTGATCGGGGCAAATACCTGGGCATCATCATGGGCCTGACCTTTGCCTCTTTACTCATTACCCAGCAAAGCTCGATATTCACCGGGCTCATGACCAGGACCTACGGCTCCATTACGGATCTTTCCCAGCCCGATATCTGGGTGATGGATCCCAAGGTTCAATTCATAGACGATATCAAGCCGTTGCAGGACACCGAGCT
>JALOPA010000356.1 GCA_025454125.1 Thermodesulfobacteriota bacterium | reverse complement strand
CGGGGAAACCAGTGAAACGGCAACCGCCGTGCCGCTCGCCAGACCGCCCCCTCCCACGGGAGCGACGACCTGATCCAGGTTCTGCACCTCCTCGCAAAGCTCCAGGGCGGCTGTTGCCTGCCCCGTGATCACACGAAGATCGTTGTAGGGATGGACAAAGGCGGCCCCGGTTCGCGCGACCACTTCGGCCAGCGCTCTTTCCCTGGCTTCCAGAGTCGGTTTGCAGAAGACGATTTCCGCTCCGTAACCGGCCACTGCGAGCTTTTTGACGTGAGGGGCGTTTTCCGGCATGACCACGTACGCGGAAATCCCCCGCCATTTCGCCGCAAGAGCCAGCGCCGCCGCGTGATTCCCCGAGGAGTGGGTGGCCACGCCTCGCCCGGCTTCCTCGTCGGTGAGGGAAAAGACCGCATTGCAGGCCCCTCGGATCTTGAAAGCGCCTGCTTTCTGGAAATTTTCACACTTGAAAAAAATCTCGCCGCCGGTGATCCGGTTGATCGTAGAGGAGGTCAGGACCGGCGTCCGGTGGATAAAGGGACGAATCCTCTCGTGGGCCTGTCGAATGTCTTCCAAAGACGGTTCCGCTTTCATAAACCTCCGGCTCCTTCCTGAATCAGGAGATCTGGCACCCGATGCAAGAATGATTAGTGTGTTGGATATATCGAAACACCAACGGAGGATATGCCATGGGAAACGAAATGACAAGAAGAGAGATGATGAAGGGGCTGGGACTCGCCGGCATGCTCGTCGGCATGGAAGGCCTTTACGCCTCGGCTCAGGGCCAAAGCGCACCGGGGGCCGCAACCCCCCGCCCGATCGGGGAGTGCAAACTGCCCCCGCTTCCCTATGCCTATGACGCGCTCGAGCCTTACATCGACAAAGAAACTCTCACCCTTCACCATGACAAGCACCACGCCGCCTACGTGAACGGGTTCAACACGGCCATGAAAAAGCTGGAGGAGGCCAGAGCCTCCGGAGATTACGGCCTGATCAAGCACTGGTCCAGGGAGTTCGCCTTTCACGGCTCAGGCCATGTTCTCCATTCCCTTTACTGGGCCAACATGTCCACCAAGGGGAGCGAACCCAAGGACGATCTGCTGGAGGCCGTCAAGAAAAGCTTCGGGAGCCTGGATCAGTTCAAGAAGCAGTTCGTGGCCGCCACCAACAGCGTGGAAGCCAGCGGATGGGGGGTGCTGGCCTACGAACCGTACATGGGCCATCTCGTCGTGCTTCAGGCCGAGAAGCACCAGGATCTGACCGTCTGGGGCGCCTGCCCTCTCCTGATCTGCGACGTCTGGGAGCACGCGTACTACCTTAAGTATCAGAACCGCCGACCCGAATATGTGGACAATTTCATGAAAATCATCAACTGGGAGGAAGTGGCCAAACGATACACCAAGGTCAAAGGCCTGGTGGGATACCGTTGACCGAAGAAGTAGGCAGTATGCAGTAAAACCATGAGCCGAAGAAAGGCCGCTCTACTGTATGCTTGTTGGTGGCTGTCGTTACTGGTTACCACTTACTTCTTACTGCTTACTTCCAAAGACTTTCTTGAGAAGGTCTGTGGTTCGGGCCACAGGGTCCTGGCGGATCTTCTTTTCCTCTTCGGCCACCATGAGGAAGAGTCCATCCAGGGCCTTGTCGGTCACGTACTGATCCAGGTCAAAGGCGAAGGACCCTGCAAAAGGCACGGAGCGGGCCGACTTCTCCAGGTCCTGATAAGACTTGGTCACACCCACCTCGCCCATGGCCTCATGGACAATGGGCTTTGAAACCTCCCTGAGCCGGGGGGAGGTTTTGTCCTTGAAGTAGAGGGTGGCTTCATTGTCCCTGCCGTTGAGGATTTTCCTGGCGTCCGCGAAGGTCATTTGTTTGATGGCGTCCACGAACAGCCCCTTGGCCTGGGGAGCCGCCTTTTCAGCCGCCCGGTTCATGCTGAGCTCGAATTCGTCGATCTTGGAGCCGTATCCTGCCGCCCTCAGGATTTTCTCCGTCTTTTGGACCGACTCCGGGAGCGGGATCCTGATCTTGGGGTTCTTGTAATAACCATCCGCTTTGGACACGATTTGAACGGCATTCCCCGTTCCAATCTGCAGAGCCTCTTTCAAACCGCTCACGATTTCAGTGTCCGATGCCGTGGAACCGCCGCCCGCTCCTTTCTGAAGCCCCTTGAGCACATCCCCGATTTGTTGCGCATCGGCCCCATGACCTGCTAGAACCAGGAGAATCGCCACAGATAAAACGATCCGAGCTTTCATGTTCTTCCCTCCCTTTGGTATGGTTCAAGAAGACCCTTTTGAGACCAAAGTTAGGCCTTCTCTGGGGACAAGTCCAGTCTTTATCTTCACCTAGCTTTGTCCTTGACATCAAAAGAGCTCTTCCCTATATTTCGTGGGATTATCCACATTGGACCAAAGAGAGGGACAGGATTCATGTACAATGCCAGCGACCTGAGAAAGGGTCTCAAGATCCTCATTGATAAAGAACCTTATGTCGTCGTCGATTTTCAGTTCACGAAACCGGGCAAGGGCCAGGCCCTTTATCGATGCAAGATGCGAAACATGATCAACGGAATCATGCTGGATCGGACCTACCGTTCCGTGGATTCCTTTGAAGCCGCCAACCTCGAGCAGCGAAAAATGCAGTACCTCTACAACCAGGAAGGTCATTTCTACTTCATGGATCTTCAGAGCTACGATCAGTCGGCCCTTTCCTCGGATCAGGTCGGGGACTCCAAGAACTATCTCATTGACAACCTGGAAGTGGACGTGCTCCTTTTCGACGGAAGACCTATCGGCCTGACCCTGCCGAACTTCGTCGATCTTCTGGTGACCCGCGCGGATCCATGGGCCAAGGGCGATTCCGTTGCCGGTGACAGCAAACCCGTGACCCTTGAAACCGGATACACCCTTCGAGTCCCTCCCTTTATCGAAGAAGGGATCAAGATCACCGTGGACACTCGGACAGGGGAGTATGTCACCCGGGTCAAATGATCCTTCCTCCCTGCGGGAAAGAGAGACCTTAGCCGCCAAAAAACCGAACCTCCGGCTTCGGGCCGGATTGAATCAAGCGATCAGGCGCTTTTTCACTGAAAGGGGTTATCTCGAAGTCGAGACCCCCATTCTCATTCCGGCTCCGGCTCCGGAGCTTCACATTGACGCGATCCGGGCAGGCGACGGCTTTCTGCACACCTCGCCGGAGTTGTGCATGAAGCGTCTCCTCGCCGCAGGCTTTCCCAGGATTTTTCAGATCTGCAAGTGCTTCCGGCACGCAGAGAGAGGCGGCCGCCATCTTCCGGAATTCACGCTCCTCGAATGGTATCGCGCCGAAACGGACTATCTCGACCTGATGGAGGAGTGCGAGGAGCTGATCGCCTTTGTTTTGGACGAACTCCGGTTGAGTCCTGCCCTGGAGTTTCAGGGCAAGGCCCTGGATCTGCAGCGACCGTGGAACCGGCTCACCGTGCAGGAGTCCTTTATGCGCTACGCGTCGACCTCTTTGGAACAAGCCATGGCAAGCGGGCGTTTCGATGAGATTCTGTCCTTTGAAGTTGAACCCTCCCTCGGATTTCCCAAGCCCGTTTTCCTTCACCGATATCCTTCACCCCTGGGTGCACTTGCACGGCTGAGCAAGCAGGCGCCCGGTTTTGCCGAAAGATTTGAACTCTATGCAGCCGGCGTTGAATTGGCCAACGCGTTTTCAGAATTGACGGACCCGGTTGAACAGACGGCCAGGTTTGAGAAAGAACTGGCCCAGCGAAAACGGCAAGGCAAAGCGGTCACCCCCATGCCTGAGAAGTTTCTCCGCTCGCTCCCGTTTATGCCGGAGTCGGCCGGAATCGCCCTCGGCGTCGACCGGCTGCTCATGCTCCTGACCAATCGGACGGAGATCGATTCGGTGGTCTCCTTTACTCCCGAAGACCTATGATCAAGCTGCTGTTGCTCATCCTTTCGGTTCTGCTGCTTTCGCCCTGTCCTGTCTCAGGCCAGTCCGGCTCCTCCTCTGCCATCCAGGTCGAAACCTTCAAGGAGATGCAGAAGGCCGTCAAGAAAACGGAAAGCCTCAAGAAAAAAGGCCTCGAT
>JALOPA010000355.1 GCA_025454125.1 Thermodesulfobacteriota bacterium | reverse complement strand
CAATCAGTTATTTACACTCCCGGGGATGCTTCCACTCTGCAAGAACTGGCATGCATCTTGAATTAGGTTGACAGTTATATTGCAGTCATATTATAGCTAATCGCCAGTTTTGGTTTGGCAAGTGTGGAGAGCGGTCCGGGTTGCAGGAAAGAGGGATCCTCGCTTGTCTAAACAAGCGTCTTATTTTAAGCGAAAAAAGGAGGTTTGAGATGGCAGAGAAGAAGAGCGGAGGCATGGATTCAGTATACATGGAAAAAAGGGTGTTCAGCCCATCCAAGGAATTCGTTGAAAAGGCCCGTTTGAAGAGCTTGGACGAATACAAGAAGATGTGGGAAAGATCCATCAAAGACCCGAACGGTTTCTGGGGCGAGATGGCTACGAAACATATCGACTGGTTCAAGAAATTTGATGGAGCGGTTGAAGAGTACAGCTTCAAAGACAAGATCTGGCTCAAGTACTTCGTCGGCGGGAAACTCAACATCACCTACAACTGTCTTGATCGTCACCTCACCACGTGGCGGAAGAACAAGGCCGCCCTCATTTTCCAGGGCGAACCGCTGGAAGAAGCCAAGACCTACACCTACCAGCAGCTGCATCGGGAAGTCTGCAAGTTCGCCAATGTCCTCAAGAAGTTCGGCGTGAAAAAAGGGGACCGGGTGGCGATTTACCTGCCCATGATCATGGAACTCCCTGTGGCCATGCTGGCCTGCGCCAGAATCGGCGCGATCCACAGCATCGTGTTCGGCGGGTTCAGCGCCGAGGCCCTGCGAGACAGGATCCAGGACTGCAAGGCCGAGACCCTCATCACCTGCAACTGGGGCTACCGGTCAGGCAAGGTGCTCTCGAGCAAAGGCAATGCCGATGCGGCCATGGACCAGTGCCCGAGCATCAAACGGTGCGTGGTCGTGAACCGGATCGACAAAGAGACCAAGATGAAGGAAGGCCGCGATTTCTGGTGGCATGAACAGATGAAGGCCGCTTCCCCGGTTTGCGAACCCGAGTGGATGGATGCTGAAGATCCCCTCTTCATCCTTTACACCAGCGGCAGCACGGGAAAACCCAAAGGCGTGCTCCACACCACAGCCGGCTACCTGCTCTACACCATGATGACCATGCTCTACGTTTTCGACATCCGGGATGAGGACGTGTACTGGTGCACGGCGGACATCGGCTGGGTCACGGGCCACAGCTACATCGTTTACGGACCTCTCGGCGTGGGCGCCACCTCGATTGTTTTCGAGAGCGTTCCCAACTATCCGGAGCCCGACCGGTTCTGGGAAGTGGTGGAGCGGTACGGCGTCAACGTCTTCTACACCGCCCCCACCGCCATCCGTTCCATCATGAAGAGCGGCGAGGACTGGCCGAACAAGAGGAACCTCAGCAGCCTGAGGCTCCTGGGCAGCGTGGGCGAGCCCATCAACCCCGAAGCCTGGATGTGGTACTACCGGGTGATCGGAAAAGAGAAATGCCCCATCACCGACACCTGGTGGCAGACCGAGACCGGCGGACACCTGATCTGCGGGATTCCGGGCGCCATGAACATGAAGCCCGGATCTGCGGCCCTTCCGTTCTTCGGCGTGGACCCCATCATCCTTCGAGCCGATGAAACCGAAGCCTCGGTCAACGAGGGCGGGCACCTGTGCATCAAGAAACCCTGGCCGGGCTTCATGAGAACCGTTTATGGGGATCCGGACCGGTTCAAGGAGCAGTACTTTGTGCAGCACCCGGGCTACTATTTCTCGGGCGACGGCGCGAGAAAAGACGAGGACGGTTTCTACTGGCTCATGGGCCGCGTGGACGACGTGATCAACGTTTCCGGTCACCGGCTGGGAACCGCTGAGATCGAAAGCGCGCTGGTGGCTCATGCGGCTGTTGCCGAATCGGCGGTCGTGGGGTATCCCCATGACATCAAAGGCCAGGGCATTTATGCCTTCGTCACCCTGAAGGAAGGGTTCAAGGCTTCGGATGACATGAAGAAGGACCTGATCAACCACATTCGAAAAGAGATCGGCCCCATCGCGTCGCCCGATAAGCTCCATTTCACCGATGCGCTTCCCAAGACCCGAAGCGGCAAGATCATGCGCCGGATCCTGAGGAAGATTGCGGAAGGCGCGATCAACGAACTCGGAGACACCTCTACGCTGGCCGATCCCGACGTGGTTGGGAAGCTGGTCTCCGGAAGGCAGTAGTCTTTAGAGCAACACTTTTGCAGGATGAAATACTGACGCCTCTTCATTGCGCCACAGAAACTTAATGCCAGTCTTTTGTGGGCAATTCTTCACCTCCTTCACCGAGTTTTCCCCTGGGGTTTTCTTTGCGGCAAGCCCCGGGGGAAAACTCCCGCCAAGGGGAGTGTTTCATCCGGAGTTGGGCGCAGGAGACACCCTTTATGTCAAAGAATCGAGGTTGGACAGTAACCTTCAGCGGCACGGGAATCAACCTGGCTCTGGGGATTCTCTACACCTGGAGCGTTTTCAAAGGGGCCATCAGCACATCGATCAGTAAGGGAGGACCGGATGCGTTTGCCTGGGATCCTGCTGCGCTCAATGACCCCTATGCCATCTGCTGCCTGGTCTTTGCTTTTGCCACGGTTCTGGCAGGCAGGATCCAGGACAAGTGGGGCCCCAGAGTCACCGCTTTCCTGGGCGGCGTTCTGGTCAGCATCGGGCTGATCCTCATTTCCCGGACCACGAGTTATGGCGTGTGGGTCCTGGGGTTCGGGCTGCTCGCCGGAACAGGGATCGGCTTCGGCTATGCGGCGGCCACGCCGCCGGCCCTCAAGTGGTTCCCTCCCCAGAAGACCGGCTTGGTCGCCGGACTGGTGGTTTCCGGTTTCGGTCTGGCCTCCGTGTATATCGCCCCTTTGTCCCAATATACTCTCAGAGTGTGGGGCATCCAGGGCTCCATGCTCTTTTTCGGAATCGCTTTTCTCGTTGTGGTATGCGGCCTGTCCATGTTTCTGGTGAACCCGCCGGCCGGCTTTGTCCCTCAGGCCGTTGCCCCGAAAGCAGGGCAGCCTGCTGCGGCCCCCAAGCCACAGGCGGACGCCAAACCCTCCGAGCTCATCAGGACCGGGAGTTTCTACATTATCTGGAGCATTTTCTTCATCGGAGCCGGAGCAGGCCTCATGGTCATTGGATTTGTGGCCGGCATGGCACAGAAGAGCCTGGGAGAAATGGCTTTCATCGCTGTGGCCATTCTGGCGATCGGAAATGCAGGGGGTCGAATCATTGCAGGCATTATTTCGGATAAGATCGGTCGCCGCCTCACGCTGATCATCATGTTGCTTTTCCAAGCGGCTCTCATGCTTATCGCTATTCCTGTGGTAGGGGCTCAGAAAGCAAGCCCCGTTCTGGTAGTGCTCATCGCGACTTTCATGGGGTTCTGTTACGGCACCAATCTTTCCCTCTTTCCCTCCCTGACCAAGGACAACTGGGGACTCAAGAATTTCGGCATCAACTACGGGCTCGTGTTCACCGCCTGGGGCGTCGGCGGATTCGTCATGGGCCGGCTGTCACAGATGCTGATCGCCAGCACGGGAAAGTACACCTCCTCCTTCCTCGTAGCAGCTGTGCTGCTTGTCATCGGTGCTTTCCTCGCGGTGCTCTTGAAAGGGAAACAGAGCACGCCGCAACCTGCGGCGCAGAAGTAGCCTGTCTCAATCGATTCGATCCGGCATGAGCATGGGATCAGGAGAACTCCTGATCCCATGTTTTTTTTGAAGCGGGATAGGGGAAAAAGGCAGGATTAGGGGAAGGAGCAAATCAAGGGTCAAATTCAAATATCGAAATTCGAAGCACGAAAAAAATTCAAAATCCAAAATTGACGGCTTCGTAAGAAGTCAAAAACCGCTCTTGTTTGTCATTCCCGCGCTGTCATTCCGGCGGAGGCCGGAATCCAGTTTTTTCAAGGACTTCTGGACCCCGGCTTTCGCCGGGGTGACGGCTTGGAGGGCTTTTTACGAGTTCATCAAAATTCGAATGTCCAAAAAAAACGCGGATCGATTTTTGGCGGGCTGTCGTTTTGGATTTTGGTCATTTGAATTTCGTGCTTGTTTCGGATTTCGAATTTCGGATTTCGTGCTTGGAGTTCCGGTGCGGGATGGGGACCGATCCGGGGAGCTTTCGGTTATAAGCCGTGAATCGGGAAGACATGCTCCTGAAGGTACGCCACCACCCTTCGCGCTTCCTGGAAGGCTTTCTCCTTCACCTCTCCTTTGGTGAAAAAGGCGTGGTCGTAAAGGCTGCCCACTTCATTCTCGGGCCCGAACATCATGCCGCCCACCAGCCCGGCGAATTCGTCCACAGGCTCCACGTGGTTGAGAATGGACCAGGCGAGAGTCCAGCAGCGGGACGTGCGGTAGAGGTCATAGCCTCCTCCGCCAAGGGCCAGAATCTTTCGGCATAAAGGCATGATCCCCCTGAGGGCTTTCTGGTAGCCGTTGTTGGTGAGCTTCAGGTGCGTGAGAGGATCGGAGATGAGGGTGTCTGCTCCGATCTCGGCCACAATCCAGTCAGGAGCAAAGGCTCTGAGGATCGGAAACACCGCAGAATCCAGGACATAGGAGTAAACCTCATCGTCGGTCCCGGGTTCGAGGGGAAGGTTGACCGTGTACCCGATGCCCGCGTCTTTCCCAATCTCCGTTTCACTTCCGGACCAGGGATAGAGGGTGCGGCCGGTTTCATGAACGGAGAGGAACAGCACCCTGGGGTCTTCGTAGAAGGCCTCCTGGACGCCGTTTCCATGATGCGCATCGAAATCGACATAAGCGATCTTCATGCCCGGATAGACGCGCAAGGCATCCAGGATGGCGATGACGATATCGTTAAGATAGCAGAAGCCTTCGGCGTTATCGGGCATGGCGTGGTGAAAGCCGCCCAGCGGGTTGAACGCCACCTGCGCCCGTCCGCTCAGGATCTCCATGGCGGCGCGGTGGGTTCCCCCGCAGGCGCGCAAGGACCATTCGTAGATCCCTTTGATGATGGGGGTGTCCTGAGTTCCGAGTCCACAGGCAAGCATTTCCAGTCGCACATTGCCCTCGCTGGCTTCGCGAAGAAGGGCAAGGTATTCGGGTTTGTGATACAGGGTGAGCAGGCCCGGGTCAAGGGGCTCCGGGTTCAGCGTTTGCATCCAGGGGTAGTTGAGGACTCCGTACCGATTGCAGAGGTCGTAGGTCTTTGTGGCCCTTTCAGGCTTAAAAGGGTGATCCGGGCCGAATTCGAAGCGGCCCATCTCGTCGGAATACACAAAGAGGGACGGGGTTCTGTCAGAGGGTGGCGTCATGAATCTCTTCTGAGAAACGGTAAAGGAATGACCCGCATCCTAGCAGAAGGCAAAAAGTGGGGTCAACTGAATTCCGAATTCTGGAATGCTGGGATTCTGGGATTCTGGAATTAAGGGATTCTGGGATTCTGGAATTAAGGGATTCTGGGATTCCGGAATTCCCCAATTCGCAATTCCAGAATTCCTCAATTCACAATTCCAGAATTCCCCAATTCCCAATTCCAGAATTCCCCAATTCGCAATTCCAGAATCCCCCGTTTTGTTTCGAAGAGGTTTGCTTTGACACCGGGCTAAAAATCATCTATTGGAAAGAGCACGATCACTTCGATCATCTTCACGTCCCCACTGAAGAGCGTGCCTCATGCCCTGGATTCAGCGAATCAATCGGCTGTACCGCATGGAGAAGGAGGGCTTCTACCGGATCCTCATTCCCCCTTCTCTCTACCGCCGTTTTCGGATCGATCCCGTGACCCTGTGCGACGAGCAGGGGGAAAAGGCGGCGCGATTTTTCTGCCCCCAGGGGGATCGGACCTCTCTCATCGAGCTCAGGCTGCCGGAGAACGAGGACCCGATCTTCTCCTTTCAGCTGACCGATGCTTCGGACCTGACCCAGGTGGAGTGGGATTTTTTGGTGGTGAACGATCCCGCTTCGCCCAGGTTCAAGACCAACGTGGATGAAGAGGGGCGGGACACTCTTTTCGGCTGGGCATCGCGGAACATCCCTGAAGAAGTGAGAGCGCTCGAAGCGGGCCTCTACCCCGGTCAGATCCGAAAGGGTTTGGGCATCACCCGGGAGCTCGTTTTCACGCTCGATTTTTTCTGCAGGATCCTGGATGTGAAGACGGTGCGCCTGGAAGCCCTTTTCTACCACAACGCCATCACCTACGAGAAGCACGGTTTCAGCTACCTCAGCGGATACGCCCAGATGAAGAAGATTCACGAGCTTTTCCAGCCCGGAGAGAAGCTGCACCGCAAACTTGACGGCAGCACGCCTTTCCGCAGGCCGGAGTTCGCGAACACGGTGAGAGGCCGGAGTTGGGCGATCCACGACGGGGTTCTCATGGAGATCGAGGACCCGGTCCTGGAGGAGGGGTGGGGGTCTCCGGCGATGTACCGCATGGTGGAAAACCCGCGAAGTATGATAACC
>JALOPA010000354.1 GCA_025454125.1 Thermodesulfobacteriota bacterium | reverse complement strand
GGAAATCCGGTCTCCCATTCCGAAAAGGACTTTCCCTTCTGTGTGGTGTGGCCCAGGCACCGTCCCGATGTGACAGCGAGTATGCCTGACGGCGCCTCCACGCGAAGGCGGAAGAAGGGGCTGCTTCCCTCGATTTCAGGATACCAGCCTGCTCCGGCCTGGAGAAAGGTCCCTCGTTCTGAGATGATGCCGGTCACCCCGTAACCGGGATTGTCGCTGTTGGCAAAAGTGTCTGGTACAGGATCCCGGAAAGAGGCGGAAAATTCGATGGAAAGGATCAAGGGATTCCTGCGGTCATCGCCCTGCAGGGGGATCAGGAGTTGCCCGTTCTTGAAGGTGAAGGCTCGCTTCTCTCCTGACACGCTGACGCCGTGCACGGAGGCGGTTAGGGACAAATGGAAAAGCAGGCTCGACGCAGCGCCGGCATCGACTGTTACACGATCAGAGCCTGAAAGCCTGTGCTCAGAAGGATGCAGGGTGATGTTCAGATCATGATGCAGGGACCGGACGGCCTCGGCTCTGAGCGAAAAAGGAAACCAAAGTGCTATGGCGGCGAAGATAACAAAGAATTTCAAAGTCTTTCTGGACATACCCAATCTTAATCACTGAAACATCTTTTGTCACCGTTCACTCCGGATGAGGGACCCCTGGTGGGAAGGTCGCTTGACATTCCGGAGGCATCGGTGAGATAAGCCTCAGTAGGTACAGACCGGATGCTGAAAAAGGCCCTGCTCGCAGGTTGAGCAAAAACGCTCAGATACAAGGCGCCCGCATTAGTGACGAGTGACAAGTAACAAGTAACGAGATCAAGACATGGACTTGTCACTCGTGACTCGTCACTTGTCACTTTCATCAGAAATGGGCGTTTTTCATCAACCTGCTGCTGGTATGACCATGCTCGATGTCGTGAACACCATAGTGCCCGTGTTCCTCGTGATCCTGCTCGGCTATTTCCTTCACGCGAAAGATCTGCTGCCTTCCCCCATCGTGAGCCCCCTCAATCGCCTGGTTTTCTATCTCGCCATCCCCGCCATGATCTTCCGGGAGATCTCGCGAGTGTCCTTTTCCGCCTATTTCTCTTCGGCCATGCTCGCCGGTACCCTCGCGCCGATTCTCACCGCCTTCCTTGTGGGATTGGCCGTGCAACGTTTTTTCAAGATCCCGCCCTCCTTTGCCGGCACTTTTCTCCAGAGCTCCCAGCACGGGAACCTGGGATACATCGGTCTCGCGGTCGCCTACTATCTCCTCGGCGCCGAAGGACTCACCGCGGCGAGCATTCTCGCGGGGTTCATGATGCTGCTTCAGAATTTTCTCTCCGTGCTCGGGCTTCAAATGTTCTATCAGGGCCCGGAGAGAAAAAACAAGGTGTGGTTCTTCACCAAGAAGGTCGTAGGCAACCCTGTTGTTCTTTCGGCTCTTGCAGGGATCTTTTTTTCCGTGCTCCAGATCCCGGTTCCCACCATCGCGGATCGAGGGCTGAAAATCATCAGCGACATGTCGCTCCCCCTGGCCCTCCTCATCATCGGGGGATCCCTCTCGTTCGGATTGATCCGAGCGAATCTCAAGCTTGCCGTGGGCGCCGGAGTTCTGAAGCTCCTGTTCCTGCCGCTGGTCGGTCTTGTTTTCTACGGGATTCTCCGCGTGCCGGCGGCCCAGTTTATTCCGGGCCTGATCCTTTTGGCCTCTCCAACAGCCACCGTGACATACGTCATGGCGAGTGAGATGCAGGGTTCCACGGACCTGGCCAGCGCTGCGGTCACCATGAACACGCTCGCTTCCTGCCTGACCTTCATCTTCTGGCTCAGCTTTTTCGCGCAGTAATCCATGATGGGTCAGTAAGAGTTCAGAAAAACCTCTTTTCGTCATTCCGGCGGAGGCCGGAATCCAGCATTCTCGGGTCGTTGTAGGTTCCCTGGTCCCCGGTTCTTGTCCGCCTCTGGCGGGTTCACCGGGGTGACGATTTGTTACGAACTCGCCTATCATGGTCGTCTCAGACATTGCGGTCCTTTGCCCATGATCTTGACTTACCGGCGAGCGGTCTGATAAAACCCACCAGTTCGAACGAGGCGAACTCCTGATGCAAAAACCATTGTCCGCAACTCTCGATCACGTCTTCAAACCCAAGTCGATCGCCATGATCGGCGCCTCTGCCTCCTTTGGCAAATGGGGCCAAATGATCTTCAGCAACATCGTGGCCGGCGGGTTTCCGGGAAAGGTCTTTCCGGTGAACCCCAGGGAAGAGAAGATTTTCGGCATCCCCGTGTATCGTCGTGTGCAGGACATCCCCGAGCCTGCGGATCTGGCGATCATCACCACACCGGCAGACACCGTGCTCTCGGTGGTTGAAGGCTGTGGACAAAGGGGGATCAAAACCCTCGTGGTCGTGACCTCCGGGTTCAGTGAAACGGGCGCAGTGGGAAGGGCGCTCGAAAGCGAGCTGGTCTCTCTGTGCAGGGAGAAAGGCATTGTCCTGGTCGGGCCCAACACTATGGGGATTCTCTCCACCCATTCAGGGCTTTTTGCCACAGGGGCGCACACGAGACCGAGGGCCGGAAACGTGGCGTTTATTTCCCAGTCCGGCAACCTCGGGATCCAGCTCATTCACTGGGCTGAGCACCAGGGAGTGGGAGTGTCTCTGTTCGCGGGTTCCGGCAACGAGGCCATGGTGACCTGCTCCGACTACCTTGAGTATGTTGCCGCAGATCCTGAGAGCCGGATCATCATTCTCTACCTCGAAAGCATGCGCGAGGGACGGCGCTTCTTTGAAACGGCGAAACAGATCCAAAAGAGCAAACCCATCATCGTTCTCAAAGGAGGCAGGACCGAAGCGGGCCGGGTCGCTTCCGCCTCTCACACAGGTTCCATGAGCGGAGAGGTCACGATTTTCAGAGCCGCGTGCCGGCAGGCCGGCCTCCTGGAAGCCAAGGTGCCCTCGGAGCTGCTGGATCTTTCCGCGGGCTTTTCATCGTTGCCTTTGCCCCGGGGAAACCGTGTGGGCATCGTGACCTTGGGAGGGGGATGGGGCGTGGTCACCTCCGACGAGTGCAATGAGAAGGGGCTCGCTGTTCCCCCTCTGTCTGAAAAAATGATTCAGGCCATTGACCGGCATCTACCGAGCTTCTGGAGCAAGGGGAATCCCGTGGATCTCGTGGGGACACGGGATCCCGAAGCCCCGATTGTGGCCATGGAGGAGTTGCTGAAGTCGGAGAGCATCGATGCGGTGATCAGCCTCGGGATCGTCGGACGGATCGAGTACCTGCGGCTCATGAACCGGTCTGCAAAGAAAGTGGATGAGACCATCCCACCGGGCTTTCTGGACCAGACGGAAACGCTCCTAAGGGAATACGAGGAAACGTACATCGCGAAAACAGCGGAGCTGATGGAGCAATACGAGAAGCCCGTGATCGGCGTCACCTTGGCCAAGACGAGCGGAGGAACCGTGAGACCGGTTGTCGGCAGGCGCTACAGCCCGGTTCTTTTTGAAACGCCTGAGAGTGCTGTCCACGTGCTGGCCAAGATGGTGGAATATAACAGAGTGACAAGTAACGAGTGACGGGTGACGAGAAAAGAGGAGAGAGGAAGACAGAATAAAGCCTATCCGCTGGCCGCTGAGGCGGCCAGTTTGATCGAATAAGAAACGGATGGCTTCGAAAGACGCCCCCGAGGTCGTCACTCCCGCGAATGAAGCCTGTCCCCGCGCCGGCGGGGAGCGGGAGTCCAGAGCACTGAGGAAAGGCTGGATTCCCGCCTCCGCGGGAATGACAGAACAAGAGCCATGTGACACTCAAAAGGCTCCAAGTTTCATACAAGGAGACAGTAGACGGCATTACAGCACGGAACCCCATCTCCAGGAATTCTTCGGTTTTCATTCTGTATTCTGTCTGCTGTCTTCCGTACTCTTCTAACTTCCAACTTTAGACACTTGAGCTCACTTTAGGCAAATCCCGTCTTGTTCCTCTTCACTTGCATCTTTCCGATTCAAAACCCTCTTCTTTCGTGCTTTCATTCTTTCGTGTTTTCGTGGTGGGCTTTTTTTGATTTTAGGCATTTTGGGCATTTTAGTGCACTTTAGGCACTTCCTGTCTTGTCACTCTTTGACG
>JALOPA010000353.1 GCA_025454125.1 Thermodesulfobacteriota bacterium | reverse complement strand
AGGGGCCCGTCAAAGCTCTTGATGAAGTTTGCGGACGCCATGAAAAAGCCCTCGAGGTTGAGATCCGGCTCATCCGGGTTCTTGAGCCGGTCCACAAAGGCCACCGGGTTCCAGGCATAGCCCTTGCCCCATTTCATGGTCTGTTTGCCGAAAGTGAAGCTCATGGATTGGCTGGGCTTGAGCGAGACATATCCTTCAAAGAGGCTTCCCTGACTGCTCCATCCCAGGTATGTGTGGTCGAGTTCAAAATTCGCCCTCGCAAATAGCCTGGCAATGCCCTTTTCCAAGCTTCCATCAAGTTGTGCAATGGACGTGATCTGCTCTGTCGTCTTTCCCTCATCCTGGTTGTAGAACCTGAGCTTGTAAAGCGAGGCATCCCTGTCCAGTCCGAAAAGGGTGGGCCTCAGTTCCAAATAGCCGCCCACGTGGTAGGGTTTCTTCTCTATTTCCTCGAGTTCGAACTTGTATTCCTCGGACAAACACGGAGTCGCCAAGATGAGGATGACCCATAGGAGATTATAGAGGGATCTCTTGGGCATTGGAGGTCACGAGTTACCTCAAGGAGTCGATGTTGGGCATGAAGGTGAGGGTGAAGACTTCGTCAGCCACTTCTCTTTTCTTGAAATTCGCGAAGAGCATGATGGACTTATACCCCTTGTAAAGAGGGCTGTCTGTTTCCACCGTGGCAGGCCTGACGATGCCTCCGCCAAAGTCCTGGATATCTTTGAAATAGATCGTCTTGATAAGCATCGCGGCTTCGGTCAGGCACTCGATCTTGGTCGGCTGCACCTTTTCCTTGTCCACCCACATTTTCAGTTGGTCGTAGGCCACGGTCTTTGTCTTGGCCTTGAGGTGAAGAAGGTATTCCTTGCCCTGATCCTCCACTTGAGCGACGTCATATTCCTCCGAGTAATCAAGCTGCAGGATATCCGAGTTGTTGAAAACCCCCCCAATGACCGACTGAAGGCTCGTGATCCGAATCGGCTTGCCCACGTTGGGAATGTAAAGCCACATATTCTCTCCGAGGCGAAGCGTGCTCCGGCCCTTCTCACTGGCAGGGGAGATGAACAGGCCCGCAATTTTGTCTTTCCCTTTCTTCACCGTGAAGAGAACGAATTCCTTCTTTTTCCCATCCGGTTCAATATTGATGAGTTTGCGATACAGCTCATAGGATTCAGGGGCTAGGTTCCTGTCCACCTGTTCGAGGAGTTGCTTTCCGTCAACCGCGTATACGGGAGCCGCTGCAAAAAGAGCCACAAGAACAAAAATGAATGCTGTCATGTCGTATCTCCTACACAATCCATTCGTGGGGATCATACATGGCCCAAAGCCTGGATAGGGTCCATCCTCGCAGCCTTGAGGGCAGGCTGGAGACTTGCGAGGATGGAGACTACGATCACGATCCCGCAGACAGTTAAGAGATCCGTGGGATTTATAGCCGCAGAAAGCACCAGTCCTGTCTGCCTCCCGAAATCAAAAGTTATTTTGACCAGGTTCGTAATGGAGATGACTACCCCGCTCAAAATGCTGCCGATCACGGCACCGGCTGCACCCATGAACAGTCCTTCAAGCACAAACATGGCAAGGATTTTCCCGGGCAGGGTGCCGATAGCCGCGATCGTCCCGATCTCCCTGATTCGTTCGTAAACCGCCATGATCATCACGTTCATGATGCTGATGAGAACAATGGCGATGAGCATCAATTTGATGAAAAACGTCATGAGGTCGATCATCCGGGCAATATTGTAAAAAGGGGAAAGCCCTTCCCACGTGTGGACCTCGAAAATGGGCTTTCCCTGCTTGCTGATCTCCGGGGTAAGAAGTCCTTCAAGTTTGCTGCTGAAGGATCCGAGAGCTCCGAAGTTCTTGAGACGAATGGCGAGCTCGCTCACCTCCATCTCCTCCATTCTCAGGACCTCCATGGCGTCTTCAATGTGGAGGTAGCCATCCCTGCCTCCCGGACCTGTAACACTTTCCAGCACCCCGGACACCCTGAACTGTTTCCCGTTGACCGAGCCGTCCTGGTTGGTGGCTATAATGACCACTGAGTCCCCAATATTCGCCTTCATGCTTTTGGACATGAGTTCAGGAATCCAGATTTCGCCTTTTTCGAGGGGTTTCTCTCCGCCTAGGATGACCCTCGAGCGAAGGAGGGGAACGGTCCTCGATTCTCGATCCGGATCGACGCCGTTGAGTCGGATATTGGTCGTTTCCACGAAGGTGCTGAACATGCCGCCAAACTTGATTCTCGGAGAATAGGCTTCAACTTCCGGTAGCTCACTGAGCCGTTTTTCGAGTTTCTTATAAGCCTGCAGCTTCATATTCAAATTGAGGGGGAGGTTGTCGATGGAGGCGAGATAGCCCTTGCGATGAACCTGCAGGTGGCCGAGCATCGAATCGGTCATCTGCCCGATCATCATGCTCTTGAAAGAACCGGTCACCGCGATAAAGAGGGTGACAAACATGATCCCTATCACCACGAGGCTCAGAGTGAGGATAGTTCTCCTCTTGTACCTAAAAAGATTCCTGACTGCAATTCGCCAGATATTAGCCATGGCTGCCCCCTCCGCTGTTGCCGTTTGACTTCAGCCTTCCGTCTTCGATGCGAAAGATGCGTTCAGCCTCGTCCGTAATCCGGGTATCATGGGTTGAAAAGATGAAGGTCGTCTGAAGATCTTGACGCATTTTCTTCATCAGCCGGATGATGGTCTGGGCCGTATCGCGATCCAGGTTGGCTGTCGGTTCATCGGCCAGAACAAGCTCCGGATGGGTCACCAGGGCCCTTGCAATGGCGACCCGCTGCTTTTGTCCTCCCGAAAGCTGATCGGGAAATTTCTTTTGTTGGTCCATCATGCCTACGGACTCGAGAAGCCCTAGGATCCGCTCTTTCCGAGTGAAGGCGGGCACATCCTGCACCATGACCAGGGGATATTCGACATTTTCAAAAACCGTGAGCACAGGGAGGAGATTGAAGCTCTGGAAGATGAAGCCGATGTGTTTCCCTCTGAACCTTGCCCCATCCCTTGGACCGAAGCCTGCGATGTCTATGCCGGCAACTGCAAGCCGTCCCCCGGAGGGTTTATCCAGACAGCCCATGAGATTGAGAAGCGTGGTCTTCCCGCTTCCTGAAGGGCCGATGAAAGAGACAAAGGCTCCTTTTTCGATGGAGAAACTGATCCCTCTTAAAGCAGAGACAGCGGCATCTCCACTCCCATAAGTTTTTGTTAAATCCTTCGCGATGACCAGTTCCATGCCGCCTCCATTTCTATCTCTATTTTTCTGAGCATATTTGAAACGCTCCAGCTCCACTCCAGGGCTATCCGGTTTTTGTTCCCTAACTGGATAAAAAGTACCCGCCATGAAGTATCCAACTGGATAAAAAGTATCCAGCGGTTTTGCTTACCACGGTTAGCTTTTTTTCACAATCGTGAGGTCAAAGGCGGCTTGTGCAATCCTGCAATCTCTGATGCTTTCTTCCCGGCCGGCCGAACCAAACTTATAAAACTGCAATCACTGTGCCAGGCCTGAGGGCATGCAGGATCTCCTTCCATCCTAACGGAGCCTCGCTGTCTCTTTGTTTCCATCTATTCAGAAATGCTTTAAAAAAGCGGTTGGGCGGGATCGCGGTAACGGATTCCTCTTCATTCCAGCATCAGAGAGTCTCCACAAAGGCCTTGATTTCGTCTCGGACCCGGCGGTAGGAAGCCATGGCCTCTTCTTCGTTTGAAGCTCCTTCAGCGAGCTTGGGAGGGTCTTCAAAGCCCTGATGGATCAATTTTGTTTTCGCGGGAAAGTAAGGGCAGGACTCACGCGCGTTGTAGCAAAGCGTGATGACATAGTCAAACTCCATGTTTCTGAAGACGTCCACATCTTTGGATTTCTGTTCTGAGATATCGATCCCCGCCTCGGCCATGGCCTTGATGGCCCGCGGGTCTGTGGGTTTGGGCTGCACCCCTGCCGAATAGGCGTCGAATCGATCCCCTGTGAGAATACGGGTCCATGCTTCGGCCATTTGGCTTCGGCAGGAGTTCCCGGTGCAGAGGAACAATATTTTCATTTTCTCAGGCATCGTTTTTGTCCCGTGTGTTCTCCCGGTTTAT
>JALOPA010000352.1 GCA_025454125.1 Thermodesulfobacteriota bacterium | reverse complement strand
CAGGGGAGACGGAAAAAGCGGCTGAAGACATTTACACGGCCAGGCAACGGGATTTCTTCATCAAAGAGACGCTTCCCAAAGCTTGGGCGCAAATCATGAGCGACCCGAAGAAATGGCTTGCCGACATCCTCGGGTCCGTGACCGAGGAACTGTGCGGGTACCACCCCGACCGGGAGGTGATCGAGGAATTCATTACTTCGAAGTTCACGGAAAAAGTGGACCTGGAGAGCGTGATTCAGCCTAAGCCCGTGGCCCCGCCGCCACCGGCCAAGGCCCCGGTGAAGGGGGATGATTACACAGGGAAAAGCATCCTGTCCTTCACACTCACAGGAACGAGATATGAGGTGAAGTCATGGAAAGCCATGTTCCTCAAGTTCTGCGAAGTGGTTTTTCCGAAGCACAAGGATGACCTCGATGTCTTATTCACCTTGTCCCGGCCGGGCAAGGAGTACTTCAGCAAAAATCCCTATCAGCTTCTGACCTGTGAAAAGATCGCCGGCACCAGCATGTATGTGGACGTCAACCTGACAGCCAGGGAGGTCGTTGAGCTGAGCCAGAAAATGCTCCATCTGTTGGGCTATGAGGACAATGCCCTCAGCCTTGAGGTCAAGTAGACGGACTAGATCTCTCTGCCCTTGCCGCATCCAAACCCCCTGGTCCTTTTGATCCAATCTGCATCCGAAGGCACTCCGGCCCCCACATGGGCGATGCCTTTCCCAGTCTCTTGTGCTAATCTGCACGGACCTGAATGACTCCAGGGAGAGGGCTGCCTCTGCCCTGGAATTGACATAGACCACCAAGGAGGATGAACATGAGGACTAAAGTGATGATCGCGGTCGGGAGCCCGCGCAAAAGGGGAAACAGCTCAACCCTGGCCGCTCAGCTCGCAGCCGGCGCCAAAGCCGGTGGGGCGCAGGTGGAAACCTTCTACCTCCACGGCATGAACATCAAACCCTGCACCGCTTGCGGCGGCTGCCGCAAGAAGACCCACGTGGATTGCCTGATCAAGGATGACATGCAGCTTCTTTATCCGAAACTCAGGAGGGCGGATGTCATCGTCATCGCCAGTCCCATCTACTGGTTCACCTTCTCGGCTCAGACAAAGCTCTTCATGGACCGATGGTACGGACTGGGCGGGAACGAGGGGTATGCCCTGGCCGGAAAGAAATTCGCCGTGCTCCTGAGCTATGCCGACGCAGATCCCTTTCTCTCGGGCGCGGTCAACGCGCTTCGCACGCTTCAGGATGCGCTGCAGTTTATCCAGGCCGATCTGGCGGGAATGGTCTACGGGAGCGCCTCGGAGGCCGGGGAGATCAAGAAGAACAAGGCTTTGATGAAAGAAGCCTACGACCTGGGCCTCAAACTCGCCAAAGGATGAAAAAAGATTTCTCGCAGAGCGCACACCGCAGGGAGGCTCTGTTCTTCGCTCTCGTCCTCCTCCTTGCAGCTATCGCAGCGCTTTGGAAAGAGCCGGCCCGTGCCGAGGATCCGGGGGTTGTGCTCAGCCTTCAGTTCGAAAACGACTTTTTCGGCGGCGGCACGGACCGTCATTTTTCTCACGGCACTCGCATCGAGTGTCTCACCGGACCGATCCAGTGGATGACCGATGCCGCGGACAAGCTTCCCTGGTTTGCCTCCGAAAGGGCCCGCAACAACAAGAAGGACGAACTTCAAGCGCGAGCCAGCTTCTCCCTCGGGCAGAACATGTACACCCCGGAAGATACGACGGCGCTGGAGCTCATCCCCGACGACAGGCCCTACGCAGGCTGGCTTTACGCAGGATTCGGCATGGTGGCCAACCAGGGCACCCGGCGGTTCGACAAGATCGAGCTGGAAATAGGGGTGGTCGGGCCCTACTCCTTTGCCGAGGATGTGCAGACCTTCTGGCATTCTCTGCTCGGTCTGCAGGTGCCCCAGGGATGGGATAACCAGCTGCAGAATGAGCCGGGGGTGGTGCTGTACTACGAGCAAACCCGGCGGTTCGAAAAGCAGAACATCGGGTCTGGGCTGGATGTGGATGTGCTCCCTTTTTTCGGCGGAGCCTTGGGGAATGTGTTCACCTACGCGGAAGCGGGCATTACCCTCCGCCTCGGATCAGAACTGGAAGATGACTTCGGCCCTCCCCGGATTCGCCCCAGCCTGCCGGGCAGCGCCTATTTCCGCCCGGAAAAAGGCTTCAACTGGTATGTGTTCGCCGGGATTCAGGGGCGCGCCGTCCTTTACAACATCTTCCTGGACGGAAGCACCTTCACGGACAGCCACTCGGTGGACAAGAAACCGCTGGTCGGCGATCTCCAGGCAGGGTTGGTGGTCCAGTGGAGTCGCTTTCGGATCACCTACACGCAGATCTTCAGAACCGAGGAATTCGAAGGCCAGGACGGCGGGGACATCTTCGGCTCCCTCAGCCTCTCCTATCACTTCTGATGTGATCCGATCTTGAGCGTCTCAAGGAGGCTCAGACGTTGAAGCGGATGTTCAGGATGTCTCCATCCTGGACGCGGTAATCCCTGCCTTCCAGGCGGAACAGCCCCTTGTCGCGGATGGCTTTTTCCGATCCGTATTGCAGGCACGCTTCATAGGAGAAACACTCGGCACGGATGAACCCGCGCGCCAGGTCCGAGTGAATGGCGGCGGCCGCATCAAGGGCCGTGTCTCCCTGCCGGACATTCCATGCCCTCACCTCGTCACTGCCCACGGTGAAGAAGCTGATGTATCCCAGGATCTCGTAGGCCAGGCTGGTCACTCGACGATAAGCGGATTCCTGAATCCCCATGTCTTCCATGAAGAGCGCCGCTTCTTCCTCGTCGAGCTGGCTGAGTTCCATCTCGAACTTGCCTGCAAACTCGATGGCTCGATGGGTCTTCTCGATTTCCGAAATCAGCGCCTCGTTCTTCCCAAAGCCGGTTTCGTCCGAGTTCAAGATCACCATGATCGGTTTTTTTGTGAGGAATTGAAACCCACGAAGGAGCTTCTCTTCTTCAGCGGACATTTCCAGGTCACGAATCGGCCGATTTTGATTCAACTGTTCGGAGATTTTCCGAAGAAACTTTTCCTCTCTGACAAGAGCATCCGTACGCTGCCCCCGCTGGTACCCGTTTTCGATCCGCTCAAGCCGGTTTTCGACCAAGATCAGATCCGAGAGGGTGAGTTCGTCATTGACCTTTCGGAAGTCTTCCACAGGGGCGGGGGCGCCAAGCAGGTCGTCCTCGAAGTTGCGCAAGACCAGGGCCAGAGCGTCCATGGTTTTGATCATGCCCATGGCGGCGCTGGAGACGGTGTCTTTTTTTTCGGCGGATTCGGCAAGCCCGACAAAGTCCACAAACTCCACAGTGGCATAGACCGTTTTCTTGGGATCGTAGATTTCGGAAAGGCGATCCACGCGCTCGTCGAGCACCTTGACCACAGAGATGTTTGGTTCGGCCTTGCCGCCGGAGTGGACCGTGGGCGCCTCGGCCTTTGTCAATGCGTTAAAAACCGTTGTTTTCCCTGACCTCGGCAATCCGAGGAGTCCAATCTTCATCGCTCCAACACTCCTGGCAAAAGCCAATAAAAAACTCGGCCATGCATCGCCGAGCAAATAGGCCCCACTGTTGAGGCGGGGCCTACCGTGCCTAACCTGTTGTTATGCCCGAAAATTAAAAGCCTGCTGGCTGCTCTTTCTTAGTTTCTGCCCTTGGATGGCAAGGTTAACCCTTGTTTGGCCATTCCAAGCCGCAAGGGTCCTCTCAAGAATGGGCTATCGTTTCTTGATCGGAGAAGAAAGGCAAATAAGCAGAAAACCGCCTGCTAGAAGCGGGATCTGCCCCCAGGGCGCCTGCCGCCGCCGCCACCACCCCGGCGGTCATCGGTACGGGGCCGCGCTTCGTTCACGTTCATGGCGCGTCCCTTGAGTTCCTTTCCGTTCATCCCGGAAATGGCTGCCTGGGCCTCTTCTTGCGTGGGCATTTCGACAAATCCGAATCCTTTGGACTGGTTGCTGAACTTGTCCTTGATAATGGAAACGGATGCCACCTGGCCGAACGCCTCAAACGCCTGCCGCAAATCGTCTTCCGTCACACTGTACGATAAATTCCCAACGTAAATGTTCATCGCCTCTCCTCTCAAAAAA
>JALOPA010000351.1 GCA_025454125.1 Thermodesulfobacteriota bacterium | reverse complement strand
GAGGAGAAGCCAATCTGGTGAGGTTGTTCGGCATGCGGATCTGCAATTCCTCCGGGGTCGTGGTCACCAGGTCTTAAAGGATCCTGCCTCTTTCTTCATCCGCTCACAGTGTTCTTCGATCTGAGTGAGCGTGGCCTTTGCCGGCCCGCTCAATTCCTGGCCGCGGAGTTGAGACAGAAGAGCGGCCACAGCCTCCTGCTCCTGCTGGATCAGGCCGATCTTGGACTGCAGCATGGAAACCATTTCGTCGATTTTCGTCTGCTCGTTGATGAGAAGGTCCCCTTTTCGGATCCTCACGGTTCCCGAGAGATCCCCTTCGATGATTTTCTGAAAAGTGGCCCTGAAGCGGTAGAGGGGGCCTGCGATCTTGTTGGACACGAGCACGGAGTGGAAGCCCAGAATCACCAGAACCAGAAAGAGCGCAGGCCACAGATAAGAATGCAGGTACAGAATTTTCCCCGCGATCTCGGCCTGTTCGCGCGGGCTGAGCGAGGGATCGGAGATTTCAAAGATCAGAGGAGTGAAAAGAGCCAGGCTCAGAGCCGCGACAGTGACGAAAAAGTAGATCGCGTTGTAGCCGAGCAGCCTGTACTGCAGTCTCTTGTCGACGATGACCGTTTTTCTCCTGACAGGTCCCATGCTGTGCCGGTTTCTCCCCCTTAGAGTCTTAAACTGAAACTTCTGTGCATGATGACAGATCCTATGAACCCAGGACGGAGGGGGTGGTCTCTTTAGAGTCCGCAACCGGAAATGGCCTCATCCCGCCAATCGCCCCATTGCCTTCGAATCTTCCCCGAAGGAGGCGCAGACCCATATGCCAGCCGGAGAGCCTGTACCAAAGGGCGTACACCACAACCCACTGACTTCTCGGCGCCGCTTAAAGGCACTGAAGAAGTGGTTGCGGCTCTAAAGAGACCACACCCCCTCCATCCTGCGCTCAAGCAGACTTTGGTTGCGGCCATAGGCCTGCATTAGGATGATCTTTGCTCTTCGCCGAAGTACTGCTTAAGGAACGGCAAAAGCTCTTTCTCGAGCTTGAGCGGCTTTTCGAAATAGGGCTTGCCTCTCTGGAGCAGCTGCTCAAGAGTTTTCTCCTCCCAGAAAAATGCCGTCAGGAAAACATAGCGGTGAAATCGGAACTTCTCCTCCAGAGCGTCGGCCAGTTCAAAGCCGCTCTCCCGCCCTATTTTGATGTCGAGCAGGGCCAGGTCAATGTCTTTGGATCGTGTGTTGAAGATTTCAAGGCAGGAGGAGACGTCGTTTGCGGTGAGCGCCTCATACCCGACCTGAGTGAGATAATCCTCCAGAATCATCAAGATCGATTGGTCGTCGTCCACCACAACGATATTCCGTTTCTTCATTGCTCTCATCTCCTCTGCTCTCGTTCGCCGAGAGCTTGACCCCGCCCGTGAAATCAGAGAAGCTCTTTCTCATGGCGGGGTTTGACCCTTCAGAGTCCTGGTGACTGTGCAATGCAAGCGCCTTCTCTGATCAATCCGTTGGAGCCACTCCGGTTTTTCGTCTCCCATCGAGTAACCCATTATTTTTTTTGCTGAATTTGGAAAATTATAACTCTTTTGCCCTCTGCTTTTCAACAATTATTTTCCTGCCGCCAGGCTCAAAACACCTTGGTCAGATACTGCTCTTTGTCCATCTCAAGGTACTCAGAACTCTCTGGGAGCCCAAGCTTGTTCTTTGCGAATTCGAGGACTCTCTCGTAATCGAACCCAAGGCCCATCTGCGCATAGTACTTTTGCAGAGATCTTTTCGGCCTGAAGTCTTTGTATTTGCAGGGAATGGAAAGAAGGGGAATCTCCTCGGCTTTCACCTTTTCGATAACGTCTCCCTCGTTCAAGCGCAGCATGGGTCTGAAGACCGTGTACCCGCCCTTCATCTTCAAAACAGGATAAAACCGCTGTGCAGTTTCCCTGAATCGCTTTTCCCGGAGGTGATCCCCCTCCTGTGAATCCAAGCAGAACCCAGCGACAATGTGTTCCAGGGCATAGCTCACAAGGTCCCACAGGGTAAAGCTGACCACGAGCACAAGGCGTTCCCAGTGTTCCACCGTGTCCGCGAGCACCTTGTTCAGCATGTCCCTTCGAACCTTTTGACAAAAAAGACACGGCTGAGAGGAGCCTTCCATCGGACGGTCATCCACGCCCATATCGTACCACCTGATTCTTATGCCCCGATCAAGCCAGAAGGCAGACAACCTTTCCTGTTCCGGGGGCGTATACCGGTGAAGCGGGTAGGCTCCCGCGTGGGCTTCCAATTCAAAGCCGAAGCGCTTCCTCGCCTCTGACATGAAATGGAGGCAGAGCGAGGAGTCCTTGCCTCCAGAATAGAGGAGGAAAACCCTTTTTTCGGAAAAACTTCTCAAGGTCTCGCTGTGGTCTTTCAGCCAGGCATCCAAGTCCGTCATGGTCCCTACGTCTCCTTGCGTCAATCCATCGCTTTTATTAAACTCACGGAACGTGAAAAATCGCAGAGGCGAGAGAGTTTCTCGCTCTTCACTGTTACGCCCAACCCGTACCCGCCCAAGGGTCCTGCTTGCCCACCCGGCCCAAAGGTCACGTCCTCCTCGACGATGTTTTCCTTGAACAGGAACCGATCGTAGGATCCGTCATAGGTGACGGCGTCCGAACAAACGAGGCACAGAGCTCTTCCGGCGGCGGAGAGAAGCCCTGCCTCGCCCAGGGTGCAACCGATCTGAAACGGGACCTTTTCTTTGCGCAAATGATCGATGATCTGAAGTGTGCGCCGGAACCCCCCGCTTCGGCACAACTTCACGTTGAACATGGTGTAATAGCCCTCTTGAAGGACGGCCTTGACCTCATGGAGAGTGGGCGCCGATTCGCAGGCCATGAGGGTCAGGCCCTGCGCTCTCACCGCTTCTGCGAATTCGGCGAACCCTCGGCTGGATCGTTCCATGGGCTCTTCGATGATCTTGACCCCGAACCTCGCCAGCAGCGGCAAATGACGCATGGCAAGGTCGAGGTCCCAGACCCTGTTTGGGTCGATCTGCAACCGGCAGTCCGGCCCGAAAACCTCCCAAACCGTTTCCAGCGCCGTTCTGTTCTGCTCGAAATCGGACCCCATCTTTATTCGAAGGTGCCGCATCCCAATGTTTTTGATCATTCGAGCGATCTGCCCGAGCCCGGCCTTGTCCCCTAGGGGAAGGGCTCCTCCGTACCGAATGCATGGGGTAAAAAACTGATGGGGCAGATAGGTTAGCAGGGATCGTTTCTGCTCCTTGCCCAGAGCATCCAGGAGTGCCATTTCTATGGCGCATAGCGCTGCATTGTGTTGCTTGCCGCCCGGCAGGTTGTCGACAAACTTCCAAATCTGGGAAACGTCCGTCAGATGTCCAAGGAAGAGATCGCCAGTAGCAAAAGAAGCTACATCCGCTATCACCGTCTCAGTCGTCTCACCGGTGACTAGTTCAACGGGGACGGCCTCTCCGTACCCCTTCAACCTCCCCTGCTCCGCAGTGACCTCTACGACTATTCGCGTTGAGGAGCGGCCCTCGACTCGGGAAATCGCAAAATGCCTCTGGAACGGAAGCGTGATCCTGTAGATTCGGACGCTTTCAATCTGCATGAGCTTCTTCCGAACTCTCCCCATCCGAGGATTGAGGGACGGACTTGGGAAGGGTGACAACAAACGTGGCCCCCTTGTTGGGACTGCTACGCACCTCTATGGTTCCACCGTGGTCCTGGATGTGCTGATGGGCGATAAAAAGCCCCAAACCTGTGCCGCTGTGCATGGTGCTTTTGTGTTTCGTGGTAAAGTAGGGCTCGAAGACACGGTTCAGGTCAGAAGGAGGAATGCCCATCCCATTGTCACGGACTTCGATGCGCACGACCTCCTGCCGGTCTTCTCTCATTGCCTTTCTCGCCACTATTTCAATCCTTCCAGCTTTGGGAGTGAAGTCCAGCGCGTTTGAAAGCAGGTTCAAAATGACCTGTTTGATCTTCTCGGCATCCATCCACACCGGGCCGATCGCCTTGTCGAAGGCGAACAGGATATCGATCCCTTTCGCCTTGCTCTGAGGAGAGACGAGGAGGATCATCTTGTTGATCAATTCCTGGAGGTCTCCACCGGCAAAATGAGACTC
>JALOPA010000350.1 GCA_025454125.1 Thermodesulfobacteriota bacterium | reverse complement strand
GCCCATCCCTTTTGCTCTCCCATCATCTGAAGGATCGCGGAGACGGTGAGAAAGCCTGTTCCGGAAGAGGCCGGGTTCGGCATGGCAAGATGTCCCTTGTAAGCGGGTTTGACGAGATCCGCAAAGGATTCGGGTGCAGGGAGGTTCAGGTTTTTGCACTCTACCGTGTTGACGCAGAAGCCCGTTTCCCAGGCCTTAATGCCTACCCAATGTGGAGGATTTTTGGAATCCCGCATGTTGGGGAGCACCTTCTCGAGGCCTTTCGGCGCATAGGGGACCAGCATGCCTGCCTGATCGCAGAGCATCAGGCTCGTCGCCGCCGTGCCCCAGACCACATCCGCCTGGGGGTTGTCCTTCTCCGCCAGGAGCTTGGCGGTCACGATGCCCGTGGAATCCCGCACGATCTTCACGTTGATGTCGGGATGGTCTTTCTTGAAGAGCGCCAGGTAGCGCGGGATCTCATCGTCTTCCAAGGCCGTGTAAATCAGTATATCCTCAGCGTATGCGGCGGTTGCACCAAAGGTCATACAAAAGAGCAGTACCGAAAAAAGAGCAGTCTTAGAAATCTTTTCCATGAATTTCATTATCGAGTTACCTCCTCATGTATTTTCGAGTTCCTGTGAATGGAGACTTCTCAACAGGGGACTTTGAGTAAACCCTCCCTCTGTTAGTCTCACGTTAGGCCTTTGTTAGGCTTGCGTGAGATTTCGCGCACCTCATTGACAGGGTTTCAAAGACGGGCTACACGAGTCGTGCCTGGAATTCCTTCTCAAAAAACGGGAGTCATGGAGCGTAGCAACGATGGATGCAAACAACATTAGAGGCGCGGACGTGATCATCATCGGCGGCGGGATCCTGGGGTGCGCCATAGCGTATTTTCTTTCCAGGATGCAGGTGGGGAAGGTCGTGCTGCTAGAGCGCCGGATGCTCGCGGAAGCCAACACGAGCAGAGCCGCGGGACTCTTAACCCAGGCGCGCACCATGCCTGTATTGAGTTCTCTCGTTCGAGAAACATACCTGGCTGTCCAGGACATCGAAGAGACCTCTGGAGAGTCGCTGGAATTGAGAAAGGTGGGAAGCCTTCACGTGGCGGTAGCCGAGAAGGAGAAGGAAAAGCTCAAAACACTTTTGGAGACGGCAAGCCGCATGGGCATTGGGGCGGAGGGGATAAAACCTGAAGAGGCTATGAAGCTGGTTCTCTGGTTGGAATTGCCTCCCGGCGCCTCCGCTATTCTTACTCCCCATGATGCCTTTGCAGATGGTTATTTGCTCGCTCAGGGCTATGCCAGGGCGGCAAAAGCCAATGGGGTGACCCTTATTCAAAACACCGCGGTGAAAAGCATAAGTCTTCACCACGATGAAGTGAATGGGGTGCTCACGTCAGAGGGCTTTGTGTCCGCTCCAGTGGTGATCGACGCGGCAGGTGTCTGGGCCGGACTCCTGGCGTGGGAGCTGGGGATTGGGCTGCCCATGGCGCCTGTTCGAAGTCACTACTGGTTCACGGCTGCCGATCCTTTGTTTGATCGCAATCAGCCGTTTGTCATACTGCCCGATGCCAGAGCCTATACGCGGCCCGAGGGAGATACGCTGCTCTTCGGACTTCGTGAATCCAACGGGGTCAGCGTGGACCCCAGGCGCTTGCCCGACGATCTCTCCGGATTCATGATCGGCCGGCCGGAGGATGAGCAGGAGAGCCTCATCGAGGGTTTCCCTCTGCTTCACCCCTTCTTTCCCGATCTGGAGAAAGTCGGGATCGCCCATTACATCACCGGGCTTTCCACCTACACCCCGGACAGCCTCTTTGTGCTCGGCCCTGTGCCCGGGATCAAGGGGTTCCTTGTGGCCACCGGCTGTTGCGGAGCCGGCATCGCAGCTTCTGGGGGAATCGGCCGGGCCATCGCAGAATTGGCCGCAGGTCTTCCCTCCACCTTCGACCTCAGCCCCTTTCGGGTGGACCGCTTCGGGCCTGTAGATCCCATGAGCGAAGACTTCCAAAAGCGCTGCGCCGACGCGAGGTCGAGAAAGGTGTCGGGATGATCAAGAAAAGAAAGGCGCAAAGGGCCAAAGGCACATAGGCACAAAGCAGAAAAAACCCTTTGTCCCTCTTGCCTTCACTTGTTTGGTCCGACCGCGATGGCCGGCAGAGCCTGCGAGGAGCCTTTAATGCGGTTCACCGCCTGCATAGGGATAAAGAGTTTGTTCGTCTTGGCCGCATAGACCACAACCCCTTCCAGACGCGTGGCCTTCCCATCATGGAGCAGCCAGCTTTTGTTCGCCGGAAGTTCGGCGGTCTTTGCCTGATGCTGAATAATGCCTACGGGATTCTCCGGATCCTTGTTGTCGATCTTGACATTCCCTTCGCCAAATGCTTTGCCTGCATCCACAAAGAGGCGTTGATTCAGCTTATCCAATTCAAGGCCCATGACTTTCGCACACAGGGTTCCGATCTCAGGGCCATCCACCGCGCCCATGGGCCTGCCCGGCCCGAAAGCGAAAAGGGGAACGTCGCCGCCGCTGTGGCCGTGGGTTGCCCATCCTGCATAGGTGTACTTGGCGCTCAAGAGCCTGCCGACGGCGTAGTACTCGTCGAGCTTGTCTTTCTTGTATTTCTCTGCCTGGCTCAGGATGAGCTGCGCGTCCTCATCCGTGATCTCCATTCCCCATCCGTCCTTGATTTCGCTCTTGAGTTTTGCAGGACTTCGGTCCTGCCCCAGTTTCCCCCAGATGGCAAAGGCGGAGAAAGCCATCTTCCTGAAAGGGGCCAGGAAGGCATCGGTCTTCATTTGGGAGTAATTCTTGTCCGAAGCGTAGTTGCCGATGGAAAACCCGCCGGTGTTGTGGTCTGAAAATGCGAGGACCAGAGTCTTGCCGTCCTTTCGGGCAAAGTCCAAAGCCGCCTGCACGGCCCTGTCGTAGGCAAGCATATCGCTCAAGAGATGGGCCGGGTCGTTGGCATGGCAGGCCCAGTCAATCTGGCTTCCTTCTACCATCAGGAAAAACCCCTGGGGATCTTTGGAAAGGATCTCGATCGCCTTCCGAGTCATGTCTTCCAGGGTCGGCTGGCTCGGATGAAGCTTCGGCCTGTCGATCTCCGCGTCCATGTGGCTGGAAGCGAACATGCCGAATGCCTTGCCGTCCTTTATTTTCAGCAGGTCTTCGCGGGTTTCTACCATCTGATACCCTCTGCTCCTCAGCTCCAGGGTTAGATCTTCGCCGTCGGCGCGCCTTCCTTTGGCGTCCTTAGGGAGCAAATGTCGATTACCCCCGCCAAAAACCACATCAAGGCTCTGATACACCGCCTGCTCCATGATGTCGTCTTCCATGTCCCTCGAAGGCACGTGGGCAATGTAGGCGGCAGGCGTTGCATGGGTCACCCGAGAGGTAGCCACAATGCCCGTAGCTTTCCCCATCAGCCTGGCCCCTTCAAGAACCGTAGCCATGGGTCGGTACTGAAGTTCTGGATCGGGTTTCGGAACGCCGGGGAGAGTGTCCCCGTGAGGTCCTACGCTGATGAACTTGTCGCTCGTCCTCACTCCTGTGGCAAACGCTGAGGCCGCAGGCGCAGAATCAGCGATCACCGAATCAGAGATGTACGTCTTGACGGCGCCTACGCGGATGGGATCGAATGAAAGCGGCTGGCCCTTGAACCAGCGCGCAAAGGTGTATTGTTCGTCCGAACAGCCATCTGCAATCAAGACAATCACGTTCTTCGCCCTTTCGCCGGCAACAGCCGCCGAACAGATCAACAATGCAGTCACCAGGACTGCGAAGAAGAACCCTGCTTTCTTTCTCATACCGCTGAAGATCAACTTATGCATGTCTTTTCCCTTTCATTCTTCCAACGAATTCGCAAGAGATCGCTGCATTGGGTGAACAGGTTAGCATCTCCCTAAGTCAAAGGAAAGGCAAGGAGATGCTTGTTGTGCCCAGGAGCATTCTTTTTCTTCAAATCAGGGCCACGTGCTCACCGTAATGAACGGGTCTTGCCGCGTAGAGGACCGCGTCCAGGTGAGAGGGAGATCGCAGTTTCTCGACAATCTCATGCACTCTTTCCATGACCATCGCCTCCAGTGCATATGCGCCGCACTCGCTGCACTCCATCAATGGCAGATCCCTCAGAATGATCATAACGGATCGG
>JALOPA010000349.1 GCA_025454125.1 Thermodesulfobacteriota bacterium | reverse complement strand
CGACGATCTCAAGGGACGTGTCCTGCTTTGCGTCCTTGGTGAACACCTGAATCTTCATGATAATCGTGCCCATCTGAGGCTTCTTGTCGAAGTTATAAATGAAGTAATAATGATCGCCGATCCAATGCTTCTGTCCGGCTTTCAGAACCGGGACTGAGCTCTTGTCCGCAGCACGAACTTCGGAGATGGTAAGAAGACTGCACTCGTGATGGGCTGAGCCTGAAATCGCCCACGAGGCAAGTGCAATGATTCCCAGGAGCCTAACTGTTTTCCCCAGCATATTCTTATCCTTTTTTTGATCGGTTGGTTGGGAAGTTATTGAAATCTTACCAGCATGGTAGGAATATAGGAATGCAGCGGCGTGGTGTCAATGAAGGAACAAAGCTTTTGCTCTCTGCTCTCTGCTTCTTAGATATGCAATTCCACCACGTCCCCATCCTGAAGGACGTAATCCCGTTGCACCATCTGGCCGTCGTACACCGCTTTGCCCCAGACTCTGGCGTACTTCAGCTTCTCCTTGAAATCCTTGTGCACCTTTTCGGCCAGGTCCTCCAGTTTGCTGCTTATGGGAAGGACAAAAGGAGCTGTAGGATCATGGGCCTTTCCCGGCGCACGAGTAAAAACTCTGATGATCTCAAAGAGATCGTAAATCTTCTCCACCAGGGCTGAAAGGTTGCGCCCCCTGTGAACCGAGATGCCGAGGCAAGGCAGCTTCATCTCCGACAATTCCAGAAAAATCTGGTAGTCCTCTTCGTCTTTTGCCTCGTCCATCTTGTTGACGGCCACAAGCATTCTTTTAATGAAGGGAGGTTTTGTCAGGCCCTCGGGGATCTCGGCCCCTTTTGGGAAAATGCGCCAGTCCTTGAGCATGGCAAGCGCGTCCTGAAGTTGCTGGAGAGGATCGGCACGAAGGTCCACCACAAGCAGCATCATGTCCACCCGACGTAACAAATCGGCGAACCAAGGGTCTGTGTACTCTTTGCTCAGCGGTGGGGTGTCAATGAGCTGGAACTGGATGTTCTCGTAAGGGACCATTCCGGGCATAGGCTTCCAAGTCGTGTATGGGAAATCACCCACTTCGGGATCGGCATTGGTCATTGTGCCCACGAGGGAGGACTTGCCTGTGTTCGGCGGACCCATGACGGCGATTTGGCCCGCCCCTTCCCTGTCAATGGAATAGGCGGTCTGGCTTCTGGCTCCGCCCTTTTTTTGCTGGCCCTCCAGCTTGAGCTTGGCGATTTTGCGACGAAGATCGGCCTTGAGCTTGTCCGTGCCTTTGTGCTTGGGCATGATGGCAAGCATTTTTTCGAGCGCTTCGATCTTCTCTTCAGCGGTCTTGCCGTCCCTGAAGCGTTTCTCAGCCTCGAAATACATGGGGGGCAAATTGGCCGGCATAGAAGCACACTCCTTATTGGAGCAAACCTTCGTGTAGCTGTAATTTATCAAAAATCATTTGGAGCTTCAAATTTACCGTCATTCCCGCGGAGGCGGGAGTCCAGAAAGAATTGTCTGGATTCCCGCCTCCGCGGGAATGACACAAACAGCCACATCCATACGCTTTTCACCCGCATGCTTACAGGAACCGCTTGATAAAAGATGCGGATGCGTTGTAAGTATCATAAACGATCAAAAGGTGGTCGCGGAGGCAAAAGCGGTACCTTGAGTATCCCGAGAAGAACACTTGGCAAAACCGGCATCGAAGTGACCATCATGGCTCTCGGTGGTGAAGGTGTGCTTCGCACCTTTGGACGTGAGCATGAAGCCTATGGATTGATCAATCGAGCCATTGACCTTGGGATCAACTACTTTGAGTCAGCCCGCGCCTACTCAGGCAGCGAGTCCTATTACGGGTTGGCGCTGAAGGAGAGAAGAAAAGAAATATTCCTCACCAGCAAGTCTCATGCAAGAGACAAACAGGGCGCCCTCGCCCACCTTCAAGAGACGTTGAGCAACATGAAGACCGATCACCTTGATCTCTGGCAGGTCCACGATGTGAGGACAAACGAGGACGTGGAAGAGATTTTCGGGCCCAGAGGAGCCCTGGAAGCGTTCAGGGAGGCGAGAGACAAGGGGCTGGTAAGGTTTATCGGAGTCACGGGCCATCATGACCCTTTGATCACAAAACGCTGCATCGAACTCTTTGACTTCGACACGGTGCTCATCCCTGTCAACCCTGCTGAACCTTTCTACAAGAGTTACATCGACACAGTCATTCCACAGGCATCCTATAGGGGGATAGGCATCATCGCCATGAAGGTTTACCTTCGTGGATTCGCGGCAAGGATTCCCGGTTTCTCCGGCATGGGACCTTTTTTCCGGTTCGCCTTGTCCCAGCCTGTGACAACCGCGGTGATCGGCTGCAATGATCTGCGCCAGTTGGAAGAGAACGTAAGCTTTGCTGCCTCCTTTACTCCTATGACGATCGAAGAGCAGACTGAGCTTCAAGAATTTGTCGCGCCGCATGCGAAACAACTGATGTATTATAAACCAGTGACCAGTGACAAGTAACAAGCAAACACCTAGAGAGAAAAACACGCTGGGTAGACTTGGCAAGCAAAACATGGATCGTATGCGACATAGTTCCTCAAACTCGTCACTCGTCACTTGTCACTCGTTACTGAATTTATCATGAAAGCCATGATCCTAGCCGCAGGTTTCGGAACACGGCTTCGTCCTTTGACGGAGATGAAGCCCAAGGCCCTCGTGCCTGTAGCCAACAAGCCCATCCTCGCCAGGAACATCGAATACCTCATCAGTCATGGCATCACGGAAATCATCGTCAACGCTCACCATCACTCGGAGCAGGTCGTCGCATATCTTAGGGACGGAAACCCTTATGGCCTCGACATCCGGGTGAAAGTGGAACCCGAAATCCTCGGCACCGGCGGCGGGATAAAAAACACCGAAGCTTTCTGGGACAAAGAGCCCTTCTTCGTCATCAACAGCGACATCCTGACCGACATCGATCTTGTATCCGTTTACCAGGTACACCAATCCTCGGGATCAATCGTGACCCTTGTGCTCCACGACTGCGAGCTCTACAACCAAGTGGCGGTCGATGACCAATTCAGCATCACGGATATTGCCAAGACCAACTCCCCAGGCCGGCTCGCTTTCACGGGGATCCATGTGATTGACCCGGAGGTGCTGTCACGCATTCCTAAAGGGGTATTCTCCGACATCATCGAGTGCTACCGCGAATTGATCAATCTGAAGAAACCTGTCCGGGCCTGTCTGGTCAAAGGGCACTACTGGCGGGACATTGGAAATATCGCAAGTTATCTCGAAGCGAACCGGGAGCTGTCAGCCGGCAGTTTCGTGATCGGGCCAGGCTGCTCTGTGGACTCCTCAGTCAAACTCCTGGACTGGGGCGTGATCGGAGAAAACAGCCGGCTCGGCAAGAACGCCGAGTTGCAAAGATCGGTTCTATGGGACGGGGTCACGGTAAGAGAAGGTGTGAAGGTCGTCGACAGCGTTGTCACGTCCGGACGTATTGTGGAGCGCGATCTTCATGGCAAGGCCTTTTAGAATCGCCGTCTTTAATGGAAGTCCTCCGAGCCGTCACCCCGGCGAAGGCCGGGGTCCAGGACTTCTTGGCATTCCTTGTACGGAACTTGCACCCTTTTGAGCGTCAAAAGGCCCTTGTTGTGTCATTCCCGCGAATGAAGCCTGTCCCCGCGCAGGCGGGGAGCGGGAATCCAGTATTATAGTCTTTTTCTGGACTCCCGCCTCCGCGGGAGTGACGGTCGGAATGCTCCAGCCGCTCCCCCTTGCGTAAGAAGTGTCAGTACCGGACAATCTGAGCACATGAAAAAAGCCGGCCCTCACACAGAGGGCCGGCCTTTCTTTATTGGCCTAACTTGTTGACTCGCTTAACCCCAGATTCTGATCAAGAGCGGGGCCATGACGAGGGAAATAACGGACATCAGCTTCATGACGATGTTCATCGTAGGTCCGGAGGTATCCTTGAACGGGTCTCCCACGGTGTCGCCGATGACCGCTGCTTTGTGGTTGTCGGAGCCCTTTCCTCCCAGGTTGCCTTTCTCGATGTACTTCTTGGCATTGTCCCAGGCGCCGCCGGCATTGGCCATGAAGAGGGCCAGAAGCACACCCACGACGTTGGAGCCCACCAGGAACCC
>JALOPA010000348.1 GCA_025454125.1 Thermodesulfobacteriota bacterium | reverse complement strand
CTGCGTATGGCCGCCGGATCAAGGCGATCCAGCGAAATCCCAACCCATCTCAGCGGCCAACCCGTGCGGAAGAAGCGTCATGGAACGGGAGTAGTCCCAACCGGCCTCTTCGATGTACGCTTTCATGGCCATTGAAAAAGGATGGGTCACCGTCACAAGGACCTCGATCACCTGCGGAGGCTCTTCTTGGGATTCCGGATCATTCGCCGCATCGCAGGATGACGGTAGGGAAGAGACAAAATGGGCACGGCACACGACAGGCCGCACCGCATAGGCACCACATGCGCCGTCGATCAGCATGGGGCAGTATGGCCCATAGGGCGAAGGATCCCGTTGTTTGGTCCCGTCGGCCGAGGGAACCCTGCCCCGCATGGAGTCGTCCCATTCATGCCACCGCTCCGTTCGCCTCCGGAGTTCTTCCTTCTGATCCGGGGTGAATTCCCGCTTGACATATTGCGCCAGGGTGCGGGTCTCGGCGATGTTCATGACGATGCGATACCGGCAGCAGTGGCAGCATCCCAGTTTGCAGCTCGGAACGATGCCGGTTTCGCTGCGCAGCCGGTGCAGCGTGCGGGCCACCGCTTCATCCGCGGCGGTATACAGGGCCTTGACGAAGATTTCTTCTCCTGTCACCGGGAGATCGGCTCCGAATTCGTTAAGGCCCGGGCTGGACTCATCCTTGTCCATCAGGTTTATCCTTTTCCCATTTACCGGCAGACGCCGCACGCATAGCCGCACTCACACGTCAGAATCTTAGAGCGCGACCTCTCTAGCCTCAAACCCTGGTCGCCTGTGGCGCCGCCGAAGGCGGGTAAACCTCAAGCGAAGCGATCCTCAAGCCTCAAACAGCAGGCCGGATTTTGGTTGCGGCCGAAGGCCTGCATTGGGGCCTGCTTATAACGAGCGCGCCGGTGGTGCAGACCTTGACGCACTGTGGGTTTCCGCCGCACAGATCGCAGTGGTAGGATTTTCCTTTGAAGAGGGTCAACGCGTGGAAAGGGCACTTGCCCGATCTTCGGGAAGCCCAGATGAACTTCTTTCGCTCCGCCTCAGGCGCCGCCTTCTCTCCTTCAAGACAGGCCATGGTCCTGCACTGGCGGCACACAAAAGGCGTGTTCATGCTGGTGTCGAGGTCGTCCTTTTCAATTCGAATGGCCGACTTCTCCGTGTTCACAGCACCGGCGTGAAAAAGGGAGCACATGGTTTCGCAGAGCCGGCACCCGCTGCACTTGTCTTTCCTGACCTTAATCCTCATAAGCAAGCCCCAGTCTCTTGAGCGTCCGGCTTGTGGGGATGCCCTCCTCGTCCCAACCGTGAAGCCCGTAGTACTCGTCCAGCATCCTGCTGAACGCTTCCCTGGACACCACTTCCCCTTTAGAAGGACCCTCGGGAATGGGCTCTTCGAAATACCGTCCGGGAAGGGTGTCCTCGCTCCTGGAAATCCCTTCGCCTGTGATCATCAGCCGCTCCAGCGTGTAGATTCGTTCGCCCGCCTTCTTGATCTCCGCGGGAGTGAGGTGAAGCCCTGCGGCCAGGTCGACGAGGCGTGAGAAGTGAGGGTACCCCAGCCCGTGGGGGCTCGAAAACACGCTTTGAAAACGGCAGATCCCGAGAGAGTCGGAAACAGCGTTCATGAGCTCGTGCCACCAGACCATTCTGGCCTTGCCCACATAGGAGGAGAGGCGTTCGCTCACAGGGCCGCCGTACATTTTCTCCAGAACCGCTTCCGGCAGGCCCACGGCGTCAATCGAAGGGCGGCTTCTCATGTGGCAGGCGCCCCTTGTCGCGGTGGCCATGCCGAGGGCAAAGCTTTTGGGAAGCCGCTCATCCGTCATTTCAATGGGGAAATCTTTGATTTCCAAAAGATAGGGCCGCGACTCTTCCCCGAAGATCTCCCGGGCAAAAGAGCCTTCTGCCAGGATGTCTCCGAAACCTCTTCGCTGAGCGATCTGATCGAGGAGCCCGACAATGGTTTTCCCGTCCCCCCAGTTCAGGGGAACCTTCGTCGTTCTCTCATCGATGATGCCCCGCTGGTAGAGCTCCATGACCCAGGCCAGATAGGAGCCTGTGGAAATGGTGTCCAGCCCGTAGAGGTTGCAGAGATGCGTCGCATAGAGGATCGTCTCCAGGTTGAGATGGCCCAGCTTGGTTCCAAGAGAACCGATGGAGGCATACTCGGGCCCCTCCCCTCTCGTCCCCCTGTATTCTCCCTTTTCCATGGAGAAGCGGTGGCGGCAGTGCACCGGGCAGCCGAAGCACGCGATCATGCCCGTCGAGTAGGGTTCCAGCGCCTCCGCTTCCAGAAGAGGCCCCCGGTCGCCGATGGTCACCTGCTGGTTGTTGCGCACGCTCAGAAACCCCAACGCATTGGAGTATCGAAAGAGCACGGGGGTCCCCTGCTTTCCCAGGGCTTGGGCCCACTTGGTTTTCATGAGGTCCTTCAGGGTCCTGAGATAGTGCCTGCGATAGGCATCGGGCTTGGAGAGGCGGATGTCCCGGCTCCCGCGCACGGCCACGGCTTTCAGGTTCTTTGCGCCCATGACCGCGCCCATCCCGGTCCGGCCTGCGGCGCTCTTCATGCCGTTGCGGACCGCAGCAAACCGCACCCGGTTTTCCCCGGCCGGCCCGATGCAGGCTGTCTGAACCCTGGGATCCCGCTTTTGAGCGCGGATTCGCCTCTGGGTCTCCAGCGCATCGAGCCCCTTGAGCATCGAGGCATCGCAGAACTCGATCTTTCCGTCCTTGATGAAGAGGAACACGGGCTTTTTGCTCTTACCCGTGATCACGAGATGGCTCAACCCGGCTTTGACCATCTCCGCTCCGAACTCACCGCCCATGTTGGAGTCGCCCAGGTGGCCGGATTCAGGGGAGCGGGACGTGATGTTCATTCTGGAGCCGAACCCGGGAAGCCCTGTGAGGAGCCCGGCTCCAAAGATCAGGGGGTTTTCCGGTGAAAAGGGATCAGGGATGGAGGCATAGGACTTGGAAAGGAGATGCATGTTGATCCCCCTTCCGCCCAGGAATTTCTCTCTCCATTCCAGGGGGATCTTCCTGATCTCACAGGATCCGTCGCTCAGATTCACGTAGGCGATTTTTCTATCCAGCACTCTTGTGCCCCCTCACACCGTTCACCACCCTTCTCCCCCTTTCCTGAACAAAGCGGGCCGATGGAAAACCACCGACCCGCCTGAAGCTAATATACTCTGTGAGCCGTATTGTCAAATGCGAAGAATGTTTTTCGCCACAATGGTCTTCTCGATCTCCTTGGTGCCCTCGTAGATCTCCACGATCTTGGCGTCGCGGTAAATCCGCTGCACCTTGTACTCGTCGATGTAGCCGTAGCCGCCGTGCATTTGCAGGGCCTCGTCCGCGCACTTCACGGCCACCTGGCCGGAAAACCACTTGGCCATGGCGGTCACTGCGTGATCCATCTTGCCGTTGTCCGTGAGCCATGCCGCTTCGTAGTAAAGGTTCCGGGCGGCCCGGATCATGGTCGCCATTTCGGCGATCTTGAACTGCAGGGCCTGGAACGAGACCAGAGGCACCCCGAACTGCCGGCGCTTCTTGATGTGGTTGCTCGCTTCTTCCAGGGCGGCCCGCGCAATCCCCACCGCCATGGCGCAGATGTGCAGCCGGGTGAGGTTGAAAAAAGCCATCAGGTGCCTGAACCCGTAACCGAGCTGGCCCACCAGGTTGGACGCAGGGACCCTCACATTTGAAAAGGAGACCTCGGCCGTGTCGTTGGCCCGGATGCCCAGCTTTCCATGGAGCTTGTTGGACTGGAACCCCTTCCGGTCCGTCTCCACAATGAAGAAGGAGTGCCTCTGGTGCCTGTCCTTGTGGTCCGGATCCGTGAGGCAGAAGACGTTCATGTACTTCGCGATGTCTCCATTGGTGATGAACATCTTGGAGCCGTTGATCACCCACTCGTCCTTGTCTTTGACCGCGCTGGTGATCGCGCCGGTCACGTCCGAGCCGGCATCCGGCTCGGTGATGGCGCACCCCATGATCGCCTCTCCCTGCACCAGAGGGGGAAGGTACTTCTGCTTCTGCTCCTCTGTTCCGAAGAGCTTGAGGAGCTCCGAGCCGAAGGTGGCCGTGATCACCGCATTCCCCATGCCTGCGTCCACGGCCCAGAATTCCTCCGTGATCAGGCAGTGCTCAAAAAACCCGAGCCCGGCTCCGCCGTACTTCTCGTCGATGAAGACGCCCACGAATCCCAGTTCGCAAGCCTTGCGCCAGATGTTCAGGTCAAAGGTCTCGTTCCGGTCGAATTCCTGGGCCTTCTCAGGGAGAAATTCGCCCAAGGCGAACTCCCTGGCCGCCTTTTGAATGTCCCGTTGTTCTTTACTGAGAGTAAAATCCATTCCTGCCTCCCCAAATCCAAAATCGGCAATCTAAAATCGCAAATCAGAAATCCCTAGGCCAGCTTCGCCTTGAGGGCCTCCACAACCTTGAAAAGATCTTCCACCACGCCGTAATCCGCGACCCTGAAGATGGGCGCCTTCTTGTCCTTGTTGACGGCAATGACGCACCCCGCGCCTGTGATGCCGGCCACGTGCTGAAAGGCCCCGCTGATCCCGAACGCAAGGTAGACTTTGGGTTTCACGGATTTTCCCGAGGTGCCGACCTGGTGGAACTTGGGCAGCCAGTTCTTGTCCACCACCGGTCTGGAGCAGGAAAGCACCCCCTTCATCTTGTCCGCCAGCTCTTTGACGATGGGCACCTTGTCGGCCTCCCCCACGCCGCGGCCGATCGACACCAGGAGTTCCGCCTGGGTGATGTCCACTTCCCCTGCGCCCGCGTCTTCAAAGGCGACAAACTGCTTCCCCGCCTGGGGCAGGTCCGCAGGCACCGGCACTCGCACGATCTCTCCCTTGTGCTCCCCCACCTTCTCCGCCGGAAACGCGCCG
>JALOPA010000347.1 GCA_025454125.1 Thermodesulfobacteriota bacterium | reverse complement strand
CACGTCGGCACCCATGTCCACGATCGTGTGCCCCTCGGAGCGGTGGGGGGACCGAAGCGCCAGCCCAGGTTCCTTGCGCACATTGGAGAGGACTCTTAAGCCCTCCTGTTCCAAGAGCGCCAAGGCCTCTAGGGCCAGGGTTCCTCCGGCAAAGAGCCCACGCAGGAACCTTTGTTCAGGAGCCATGGCCTTCACTTCCGCCTCCGCCGCCGTCACCCACTTCGTCTCCGAAAGAGATTCCTTCCGGTATTCCCCTCCCTTTGACAAGGCCACGGCCATGGCCGCGGCTTCCTCCATGTTTCCGGAAAACCGGATGGAGCCGCGAGGTCCCTCGGGCTCACAGCCAAGGAAATGCACCACGCAAGGTTTTCCAGTCTTCTCCAGTTTGGCGAGGACCGTGGCGGCCACCTCTTCGGCCGGCGGTTTGGAGAGGACCACGATCACGCGAGTCTCCGGGTCGTGCATCAGGGCCTCGATCCCCATGAGCATCATCCGCCCTCGCACCCGGCGATCCTGGAGGTCCCTTCCGCCGGTGCCTATGGCCTGAGAGATGCCCCCTCCCATCCGATCAATGCAGCAGCAGATTTCCTGGAGTCCCGAGCCCGAGGCCGCCACGAGGCCGATGGGCCCTCTCCGGACGACATTCGCAAAGCAGA
Organism: Thermodesulfobacteriota bacterium; assembly: GCA_025454125.1. The sequence goes on along the minus strand of JALOPA010000347.1, from coordinate 3,489 downwards.
GCGGTTTCCCATTGAGGATTGCGGTTCCGCAGTCAGGGCCCATCATGAGAAGCCCCTTGTCCAGCGCAACGTCCTTCAGTTCCACCTCCTCTTCAACAGGAACATGGTCCGAGAAAATCATGACATGCAGTCCCCTGTGGAGCGCCTTCCTGGCTTCCCGGGCGGCATAGGGACCGGGGACCGAAATGACCGCCAGGTTGGCTTCAGGGAAAACCTTGAGCGCCCCGTCCAGGCTCGCCGGCCGGTACTCCTCCTCCCCCCTTCCCTGGCCTTTCTTTTTCAGGATCTCCTGGGCCATGCGGCAGGCTTCTTCCGCCGCCTCTTCCGTCTCCGCCTCCACGGCAATGACCAGGTCATTCGGCATTGCCGATTCCGCTTCTCCTGAGAGGAGTCCGATTTCCCTCAGCAACTCCAGGTTGACCTCTGTTCCCATGGCCACCACGGCTTCCCTGACGCCGAGCTGCTGTTTCAACCCCTTGGTGGCGAGCATGAGAAAGACGGAGTCATAATAGGCGTTTTTCTGAACGACGATCTTCTTCACGGTAAGTCAAAGGCTCCCTCTCGAGAGAAAACAAACCCCACCAAGGCATCGGTGCCCGAAGTCGCTCCATGTCTCACAGCCCTTTCCACAGCCTCGTCGATTCCCGCTCTCCCCTCTGCCTTGGACACGGCCCGGACAGTCTCGATCAGATAGGCCGGGAACCGGCCTTGGAGCGCCTGCCACAGCAATGTTTTCCCTGCATCACAGGTCCTGTCCAGAGCGCTTAAAAGACCTTTTCTTTCTTCGGGCCACGCTAGCACGGGCTTCATGTTCTCGGCAACCGCTTTTGCCTCTTCCCCCAGCAACACTCCTGTGACAAAGTCATCTCCCGACGGCGTGGACCCCGGCCCCAATCCTACCAGGCCGCAGAGGGGGAGGCCTCCAGCCAGCACTTGTCTCGCCTTGGCCACAAAGGGGTTGTCTTCTCCCTCTTCGCGGAGAAGACCGAGAAGTCCTCCGTCTTTTCCCTGTGAGAGAACAGCCCCTTTCAGAAGAGTGACTTTGGAGGCCTCGAGGCCTTTCACATCCCGGGCACGGAGCGTTCCCTGCCAGAGCGGCCGCTTCAGGAGATCCAGGACAAAATCTCCCGCCGTCAGCCGGTACCCCTCCAATCGCACTCGCACTCCCAGGGCAAGCGGTCTTTCTTGGTTTTGAAAGAGGGCGGGCACGCAGACGCTCAGACTCGTCATGTCGCGGGGGTCTTGAACCAAAGACAGCAGCAGCCCCTGGGCATGGCGTATGTTTACGGCCCCGGTGAATAAGGAGACGACCTCTCCCCAGCCGCTCAGGCTCAGAACCCCTGCTCCGACCAGGGCCGGCACGAGGCGCTCTCCTGCTCTCTTGTCAAGGATCGTCTGCTCCATGCTTCTTGCACTTGATCGTCGCGACTCCCTGGGACCATCCCGGTGCGGAAGCCACCAGGGTGACCTCTCCCGATTTAGGCTTCACACCCTCCGGCCTCGCAAGCTCAAAGAAAGCCATCGTCTCCCCTGCAGGAATGATCACAAAGCGAGGCACGCCGACCTGCGAAGGATCATCGGAAAAGAGGTCCACCATAAGATCGAAGCTCAGGTCTTTGAGGATCTTGACTCTTCCTCTCTTAGTTGCAGGCTTCCCGGGTATCCTGTTTTCCTCCTCCACATCGAGGAAGAGATCCTTGGGCTCGTTGTCCTCCACTTCGATTTTCCGCACGTCCGAGCCCCAACCGGGAACGCTCGCGCCGATCATCACCGATTGAGTCCCGTCCACGATCGAGTCGTCGAGAATCTGAATGGAAAAGGGGGCAGAGGTCTGCCCTGCCGGGATAACGAGTGTGGCCGGCACCCTCACTTCCCCGGCCTCTTCTGCGCTCAGGTACACCGTGATGTCTCTGTCCGGAGCGGCGCTCAAGCGGACGCTTCCTCTGCGGGGCAGCCACCCGTCGCTCTCCGTCACCAGGGGGGGAAGCTCGATGGAAAGGGACGCGCTTTCGTTGTCGTCTACCTCGACCGTAGCGCCTGCCGGGACGTAGCCGACGGCAAAGGCCGACAAGCGGACGGCCTGAGGGCCGTCGAGCAGCGTGTCGTCCCTCACGGTCAAGTCAAAGGAGGTGGAGGTCTGGCCTGCGGGAATCGTCAGGCGGCCGGGCACAGAGAGCTCCGAAGGACTGCTGGAAGTGAGCGTCACCACGAGATCCGCCTTCAGGGCCTCCTTGAGAATCACGGCTCCCCTTCCCACGAGAACTCCTTCTCCCTCTGTGACATAGGGCGGAAGAATGACAGACATGGAAATAAGATCCAGGACCTCGCTGTCCGACGCCCCCATGGTTTGAACCGGCACGTTCTGGCTTCCAAAGGTCCCGTCCCCCAGCTGGCCGGAGCCGTTTTCTCCCCAGGCCCATACGGTGCCGTCGTTCCGCAGAGCCAGGCTGTGGTTGGTCCCCGCAGCCAAGCCGATCACGCCCATCAGGTCGGAGACGGGCACCGGGGTGCCGCTCGCCTGAAAGGTGCTGTTTCCGAGCTGGCCGTGGGCGTTTTCTCCCCAGGCCCAAACCGTTCCATTCGACTTCAGGGCCAGGCTGTGGGACGCCCCCGCCGCCACGAGAATAACACCGCTCAATCCCTCCACCGGAACCGGATTTGTCACGTGGTCATAGAGGACCTCCCCGACCTGTCCTTCCCAGTTCCGGCCCCAGGCCCAGACCCTCTGATCGCTTTGAACCGCCAGACCATGATAACCCCCGGCTGCAATCGCAATGCTGTGAGGAAGGCCCGAGGCCTGCACCGGCCGGGTGCGGGTTTGAAAGGATCCATCCCCGAGCTGGCCGTCCCCGTTGGCCCCCCACGCCCAAACGGTCCCGTCCTTTTTCAGCGCCAGGTTGTGGTAGTGTCCAGCGGCGATGGCGATGACCTCGCTCAAATCCGAAATCCGTTCAGGCCGGTTTCGGTTCTCGGTGGTCCCGTTGCCCAGCTGTCCTGAACTGTTGTCGCCCCAGGCCCACACGGTGCCGTCCTTCTTGAGCGCCAGGGAATGGGCATAGCCTGCGGCCACCGCCACCCCCTCCGTGAACTGAAGCACGGGAACCGGTTGAGTCCCGGACCGGAAGGTCCCGTCCCCCAGCTCGCCGCTGCTGTTGCCCCCCCAGGCCCAGACCTTTCCATCTCCGGTGAGAGCCAGGGTGTGGTTTCCTCCTGCTGCGACCGCAAACACATTCTCGACGACGGTCCCATGAAACGGCGCGCTGCGGTTCGCGGTGGATCCATCCCCGAGCTGGCCCGACCCGTTGTCGCCCCACGACCAGATCGAACCCTCGTCGTCGATGCCCAGGGAATGATCATTTCCTCCGGCTATGGATGGGGCGAAGCGGGCATCCTCACGGTCATCCAGAATCATCATCGTATGGGACCCGGAGGTCCAGCCCTGAACCGAAGCCGTGATCGTGACCGTCTGAGGACCGTCAATCAGCACAT
>JALOPA010000346.1 GCA_025454125.1 Thermodesulfobacteriota bacterium | reverse complement strand
GTTCGCTCATCCTGAAATTCACTCCGATGAAGCTTCGCTTCTCAAGTCCCCTCGTAACCTTGGGATTGTGGTCATGCCCGTGGTCGTGATATTCGGACGCCTTGGTGTAGAGATCCATGTCGTTGGTGATGACCAAGCCCCCCTCCCCGGCGGTCACGGTTTTGACCGAATCAAAGGAGAAGCAGCCCATCTTTCCAAAAGAGCCGAGGGCCTTGCCCCGGAGTCGGCCGCCGCAGGACTGGGCCGTGTCTTCAATGACCGGGATTCCGTGCCGGTCAGCGAGCTTCACGATCTCCGGGATTCGCGCCTGGGCCCCGCACATGTGCACCGGGATGATGGCTTTGGTTTTGGGCGTGATCTTCTTGGCCACGTCCTCCGGGTCAAGGCAGAGGGTTTGATCGAGTTCGGCAAATACCGGTATGGCTCCGGCATCGAGAATGGTCTCCCAGGTCGCCACAAAGGTGAATCCCTGGGTGATCACCTCGTCACCGGGAGAGATCCCGAGCGCGGCCAGGGCCACTCGAAGCGCAGCAGTGCCTGAGGAGACGGCCAACGCGTATTCCGCGCCGCAATACTTGGCAAACTCCTTCTCAAAGGTGGCGACTTTGTAGACCCCTTTGCGCTCAGCGTCGAAACCGTATCGAAAGACCACCTTATGGGTAAGGACTTCCATAATTTCCTTTTTTTCTTCTTCTCCGATAATCTCATAGCCGGGCATGGGAAACTCCTCCGAAGAAAGTGACGAGTAACGAGTAACAAGTGACAAGATAAGAGCAAAAAAAACGGCTCGTTACTCGTCGCTCGAAAAGCGACGGACCACTGACCCCTGACGACGGACCACCTGCAACAAGCAACAGGCCACCTGCGACCTGCCACCTGCAATTTCAAAAAAGCTTTATCTTAAGAGCGGATTTATCGCAAGCCATAAAATCCCGGAGTCGGAAGAGCGTTGAAACCGCGCCTTGTTCGGTTTGGAAAATAAGTGGGGAAAGAATAGAATTTTGTTGAAATATTGTTATAATTGGGGTCAATTGACAGTTTACTTCAGGAGGTTAGACGGTTGACTCCCTTCTACAAAAACATTGCTCTCTGGCTCGTCATCTGCCTCATGGTGATCATGCTTTTCCAGATTTTCAAACAGCCTGAACGGGGAGGCGCGTCCCTGAGCTACAGCGAATTTCTGAGCATGGTGGAACGCGGAGCCGTGGTCCAGGTGACCATCCAGGGTGAAAACATTTCGGGCATTTCCAGCCAGGGGCCTTTCAAAACCTACGCTCCCAAAGACCCTGAGCTCATCAAGCTCCTGAGAAGCAAAGAAGTGAGAATCACTGCGAAACCGGAAGAAGATTCGAACTGGTTCCAGGTCTTATTGTCCTGGGTGCCCATGCTTCTCCTGATCGGGGTCTGGATCTTCTTCATGCGCCAAATGCAGGTGGGCGGGGGCAAGGCCCTTTCCTTCGGAAAAAGCAGGGCGCGCCTCATGACGGATTCACAGGAAAAGGTGACCTTCGAGGATGTGGCGGGAATAGACGAAGCCAAGGACGAACTGCAGGAAATCATCGAATTTCTGCGCGATCCAAGAAAGTTCACGAGGCTAGGAGGAAGAATTCCCAAAGGGGTTCTTCTCGTGGGAGCTCCGGGCACGGGGAAAACCCTGCTGGCGAGAGCCATTGCAGGCGAAGCGGGTGTCCCGTTTTTCAGTATCAGCGGCTCTGACTTCGTGGAGATGTTTGTCGGCGTCGGAGCCTCCCGGGTCCGTGACCTTTTCATGCAGGGGAAGAAGCATGCCCCGTGCATCATCTTCATCGATGAAATCGACGCCGTGGGGCGGCACCGGGGCGCCGGCCTTGGCGGCGGGCACGACGAAAGGGAGCAGACGCTCAACCAGCTTCTCGTGGAAATGGACGGCTTTGAGTCCAACGAAGGGGTGATCCTCATCTCCGCAACCAACCGGCCGGACGTGCTGGACCCTGCTTTGCTGAGGCCGGGTCGATTCGACCGGCAGGTGGTCGTTCCTGTCCCTGACGTGAAGGGCAGGGAAGGGATCCTGAGAGTTCACGTGAAGAAGACGGTCCTGGGCGACAATGTGGACGTGCAGACCCTGGCCAGGGGAACCCCGGGATTCACAGGAGCGGACCTGGAAAACATGGTGAACGAGGCGGCGCTCATGGCGGCGAGGCGCGGCAAGGATCGCGTGGAAATGGCCGATTTCGAGGACGCGAAGGACAAGGTCCTGATGGGTACCGAGCGCAAGAGCATGATCATCAGCGAGGAGGAGAAAAAGACAACGGCCTACCACGAGTCCGGCCACACGCTGGTCGCCAAGATGCTCCCCAAAACGGACCCGATTCACAAGGTCACTATCATCCCCAGGGGTCGCGCCTTGGGCCTCACCCAGCAACTGCCTCTTGACGAAAAACACACTTACCCGAAGGATTATCTCCTTAACAGCCTTTGCATTCTCATGGGCGGGAGAGCGGCGGAGGAAATTGTTCTGGGTATCCAGACGACGGGCGCAGGCAATGACATCGAGCGAGCCACCACCCTGGCCAGAAAAATGGTTTGCGACTTCGGGATGAGTGACAGCCTGGGGCCGTTGAGCTTCGGGAAGAAAGAGGATCAGATTTTCCTGGGCAGGGAGATTGCCCAACACAGGGATTACAGCGAGCTGACGGCGCAGAAGATTGATGAGGAAGTGAGAAGCATTGTCACGGACTCTTATGCCAAGACATCGAACCTCATCAGGGAGAACCTTGAAGCCCTTCATCAGTTGGCCGGTGCCCTGCTGGAAAAGGAAACTCTGGACGCAAAGCAGATCGACGAGATTCTGGCGCGAGTCAATAAACCCGCACCCACCTCGGCATGAAACCGGCCCCTTTGTTCAGACTGAGCTGGTCGGAATACACGCTCGACCTGAGTCGCAGGACTCACGTCATGGGCGTGATCAATGTGACCCCTGATTCCTTTTCGGACGGGGGCCAGTTTTTTGAGAAGGAAAGAGCTGTTGCGCAGGGGCTTCAGCTTGCCGCGGACGGCGCCGACCTCCTTGACGTGGGCGGAGAATCCACCCGGCCTTACTCCAAGGGGATTTCAGCGGACGAAGAGATGGACCGTGTGATCCCGGTCATCGAGGCCCTCAAAAGGGAGCTGACGATACCCATCAGCATCGACACGCTCAAGGCTCAGGTGGCAAGGGAAGCTCTCCGGTGCGGCGCTTCCATGGTTAATGACATCAGCTCCTTTTGTGCTGACCCGGGAATGGCTTCTGTGGCGGCTGAGGCCGGTGTGCCGGTCATTCTCATGCACATGAAGGGGACGCCGGCCGACATGCAGGTCAAGCCCTCCTATGGCGATGTCGTCGCGGAGATCATCACTTTCTTGAAAGAGGTCGTGGATCAAGCCGTGAACCGTGGGGTTCGAAGAGAACGGATCATCGTGGATCCCGGAATCGGCTTTGGAAAGACCTTTGATCACAACCTGGAGATTCTCAAAGAACTCGGCCGGTTTCAATGCCTCGATGCCCCCATTCTGGTGGGAAGCTCCAGAAAGGCCTTCATCGGCCGAATTCTCGATAAGAAGGTTCACGAAAGGGATACGGGAACCATGGCCACGGTCGCTGCGGCCGTCATGAACGGCGCGCATATCGTCAGAGTACACAACGTGAAGCAAGCGGTCGAGACGGTTAGAGTCATTGATGCCATCAAACGCGGGAGAATCGAGCAGTAGAAGGCAGGAAAGAGGAACGGGACACAGATAGACACAGATTTTCAGGATTCTTGTTTCAAGAAACTCGAACCCCTTCTGTGCTTTCTGTACTACTAATGTGCGATTTCTTGAAATTTCGTTAAGCAAAATGGCCTGTATTGTTTTTGAACTCGTTTAGCTTATTGGTATTTTCTTCATTCGAATTCTTGCCCGCCTCAGGCGGGTGAATTTCGAATTTCGGATTTCGTGCATCGGATTTGGTTGCGGCTGTGCCGCGCGGTGTTCATCTGTGTCCAATTCTTGATGAGCTTAGGGAGCGTGGAATGGGCAGGACAAAGCGAAAGAGCGACAAGTTATTGTGCATCGACATCGGGAACACGAATATTGTTTTGGGAGTTGCGGAGCAGTACCGGATCGTCGATCACTGGAGAATCAGAACCGAAAGGGACATCACGGCGGACGAAATAGGC
>JALOPA010000345.1 GCA_025454125.1 Thermodesulfobacteriota bacterium | reverse complement strand
TCAGGCTCTTGAGGAAAAGGGCGATGGTGCCGATTCTCGGCTGGAGATGAATGTTCGCTCTTTTGGCGGTTTCACTCTTGAGGGGGTCCACCACGATCAGGCGCTTGGCCGGGTCTCTCGCGAACTCTTCGATCCTCTCCCTGGCCCGGTTCACGCCGGCATTGCTCACGTATCCGTTCCAGCCCATGACCAGGAAGTTCTTGGCTCTGTCAAGGTCCGCGCCTGTGTGCAGGTTCTGGCGGCCGTACGCCCTGCCGTTGACCCAAAAGAGCCCGCTCAACTCCTGGGCCAGCGCGGAGTAGTGGTACTGGGAACCCAGGGCGGTCAGAAGGGTCCTTCCGAAACCAGCCTCCACATGGGACCCCTGCCCGCCTCCGCCCATGTAAGCCAGTGCACGGGGACCGTGCAGGTCCAGGATCTCTCTCAGCTTGGCTGCGATCTCAGCGATCGCCTGGTCCCACGAGATTTTCCTGAACCCGGTCCCCTCTCGCTTCAAGGGGTGAGTCAGCCTTTCCTTGTGGGACTGGTAGAAGGGGATTCTTGTCCCCTTCCGGCACATGTAGCCTTTCGTTCTTGGATGGGATTTGTCGGCCCGAACCTTTAGGATTTTGTTCCCTTCCGTCTGGACCTCCAGGCCGCAGTTGTGATAGCAGAGCACGCAGGATGTTTTTCTCCACTCAGACATGGTGGTCTCCTTGTGGCGGGGTTACTTCTCCGGTAACGGTTCCGTTTTCTATATCATGAAAAGAAAAGCAGGGTCCAGCCGGATGAGAGATCAAGCATGTTGCCAACGGAAATGGAAGCATATATACAGGCTTTCAACGAGCACATCTCCATGAGGCGTAGAGGTAAAGCATGAGCATCTCCTTCAAGAAAATCACAGGCAAAACCCGACTTCTGAATCCCTTCAAAGGAAACACTCTCGACGAAATCCCTTTTGAGATTCGCTTTGATCCCCTCACCGGCACCACGGGACGGGTTTTCGATCTTCCTTTCCAGGCCGAGAAGCCGGACGTGGCCGGCATCGTGGAGCGCTCCACGAAGATCTTTTGCCCCTTCTGCCCGGCCGCTCTTGAGAAATCCACTCCGGAGTTCCCGAAAGACCTGATCCCCGAGGGCAGAATCCAGGTTGGGGATGCGACCCTGATACCGAACCTGGCGCCCTTCGAGAAACACGCAGGCGTCGCCATCTTTTCACGCGATCATTTTCTCCCCATGGAAACCCTGACGCCTCAGACCATGGCCAATGCCTTTTCCGCAAGCCTCGTCTATCTCAGGAGAGTCGCACAGTACGATCCACGGGTGAGATTTTTCAGCATCAACTGGAACTACATGCCCTGTGCAGGCTCCAGCCTGGTTCATGCGCACCTTCAGCCCAATGCCGGCGAAGTGGCGACCAATGCCCTTCGCGAACAAGTGGAAGGGTCCAGGAAATACGCTCAGGAGCAGGGAGGGAACTTCTGGCAGGACCTCGTTCAGGCGGAAACGCAGAAGGAGGAGAGGTTCCTGGCTACCATCGGATCAAGCGCCTGGTCCATGAGCTTTGTGCCCGCCAGTTTTCTCCCGGATGTGCAATGCGTGTTTCCGGAGCGCCTGAGCCTGGCGGAATGGAGTGACCCTGACCTTGGCGATTTCCTGGAGGGGCTCTCCAGAACCTTAAAGTACTTTTTGGAAGAAAGCATCTACAGCTTCAATGTCACTATTTTTTCCGCTCTCGCAGAGAAAGACCACCGCGTGAACGCCCGCATTTGCCCGCGCCTCTTGCCCAGGCCCATCGGCAACAGCGACATCGCCTACCCTCAAATGATGCACAGGGAATCTTTCACCGTGCGGCCGCCGGAAAGAGACCGTGAAAAGATCCTTCCCTTTTTCAAACCGTAGCCGGCGCTTCCGGGGACACGGGAAAGTAGATCTCGAAGGTTGTCCCCTTGCCCTCTTCGCTTTTCACGTCCACGTACCCTCCATGGTCTTTCACGGTCCCCCACACGATGGCCATGCCGAGCCCGGACCCGCTTCGGCCCATGGTCTTTTTCGTGTAAAACGGTTCAAAAATCTTTTCAATGTCCCGGGCCGAGATCCCTATCCCTGTGTCCGCCACGCTAAGGACCACGTAGTGACCCGGTTCAATCATCTCGTATCCTTTGATCGCTTCTTGCAGGTGCTCGCTTCTCGTGGACACCGTGACCTTTCCATGATCCGGGATGGCTTCCACGGCATTGTGAACCAGATTCATCACGGTCTTGGAGAGATGCACGGGCGACCCCTGAACCTGCGCCAGATGGGGCGCAAGGTCATTCGTGATCCTGACCTTCGGATAATCGGATTGGAGCTTGCCCGCTTCCGCGCTTTCCAGATAGTCCAGAATGACCTCGTTGAGGTGGACGGGGGTTTTTACAGGCACGGCCCGTCGGGCGAGAGTGAGAAGATCCTGTGCAATGGCAGCCGCTCTCTCTCCGGATCGCTTGATGCTCAGGACCGGTTTCCTCAGAGGGCTGTCCTCGGGTAAATCCATGAGGAGCACATCCGGGAAACTGATCAGGCTCGGGAGGATGTTGTTCAGATCATGGGCCACGCCCCCTGCCAGGCTTCCGAGGGCTTCCATTTTTTCCGACCTCTGAAGACGCGCTTCAAGGGCTTTCTTCTCCCTTTCCGCCTCTCTCAGGGCCGTGACGTCGTTGCCGATACACAGGATTTCAACGACCTTTCCCTGCGGGTTGTAGAGCGCCTTGTTCGTCCAGGACAGCCACACCCGCTTTCCTTCTCTGCCCGTGGCCTCATATTCATGGGTCAGGTACTTGCCCGGATCGGCACCGATTTCAAAAAGCGCCTGGGTTTGATCCTTTCCAAGGCTGTCCTTTTCAGGCACCAGGGTGCCGATCATGCTTTTCCCAAGAATTTCCTCTTCCGAGAGGCCGAAGAACCTCTGGGCGTATTCATTGAAAAAGGTGATTCTTCCCGAAGGATCCCTGCGCAGGATGATGCTGTTGGCGTTCTCCACAAGCTCACGGTAATTCTTTTCGCTCTCTCTAAGCTTCTGGAGCGACAGGGCGTTGATCATGCCCAAAGCGGCTTGAGAGGAGACCCCGCTCAGCAGATTGACATCGCTCTGGGTCAAGGGCTGACCGGACGAGAGATTGCCCACAGCGATCAACCCGAGGAATCCCCTGTTGTGGACGATGGGCAGCACCGCCATCGAAGACAGGCCTGTTGCTTTCAGGATCGCCCGGGTTGCTCCGGAAAGTTTCTCCAAATTCTTTTCCGCGTCGTGGAGCAGCACGGGCCGATACTTGCGCAGAGCCGAAACAAAGAGATCGTTTTCCTCCATCTCGTCCAGGGAGATCCCGGTCTCCCGCCAGGGTTGCTCCTGGGCCCTCGTGAGACCATACCCGGCGGTATACAGGAGGCGCTTCTTGTCCCTGTCCAGGAGCAGGATCATGCCGCGATCGAAGTTCAGCCGTCTTTCGAGAACCTGCATCACCTTCTCCGTGAGCTCCCGGATGTCAAAAACCGTGGAACAGACCTGCCCGATCTCCTGAACGAGCAGCGCCTGATTGTAGCGCGACTGCATCTCATCGAAGTAGATCTCGGCCGCGTCCCCTTGAAACCCCATGCTTTCCGCGAGTTCCTCTTTCTCAAGACGCCCCGCGTAGAGGTTCACCAGCAGCACCCCGAGCATAAGGGCCAGAGTCAAAATTGTTTCGTGGATCAGGGGAAGAAAAAAGGAGAAGGCCAACGCCAGGCCGAGCCCGATCACAACGCTGTAGCGGGAAAGCCTTTTCCAAACATGAGAGGGCGCTTCATCCCAGGTGACCACGTAGCGGCAGAGGTCTCCATTCTTGTGCAGGCAGGTGGGGTGCTCGATCTTCGCGAACTTGTTGGTGAACACCTTGGTGATCGCTTCCAGCTGCCCCATCCGGTTCTCGCATTGAAAGGGATTCTCCTTCACTCCCGGCACCGGGGTGAAGGAGATCTCCACCTTCTTGGAGCCCAGTTTCGTGGTTCTAAACACACCGCCTTTGGTCAGGTGGGGCGTGATCTTTTCCAGCAGGCGGTAAGCGCTGAGAGGGCTGATGAAACTCATGGCGTACTGTTTCAGCACGCCGGAAGCCTTTGAGGAGGCGGCGTACCGGCCCGCCTCTCGAGACACGTTGGGGTTGCGTGTTTTCTCTGCGAGAAC
>JALOPA010000344.1 GCA_025454125.1 Thermodesulfobacteriota bacterium | reverse complement strand
ACCGCGACAGGTGCTCCGGTCGGATGGACTGCATGCGGTCCTGCCCCACCCAGGCCATTCGCGTCAAAGAGGGGAAGGCCGAGCTCTTGTCCGAGCTTTGCATTGACTGCGGTTCCTGCCTGAGGCTTTGCGTTTCAGGAGCGATTTCAGCAACGACCCAGGCCCTGAAAGACGTCTGGAAGTTCAAGTACAAAGTGGCTGTGCCTTCCGCCGTTCTCTTCGGCCAGTTCCCGGCCAACATCTCCCCGGCCCACATCATCGAAGGTCTCAAATCCCTTGGGTTCGACGCGGTCTGGATCATTGGAGTCGAAACGGCCCTGACCAACAGGGCCATCAGGGAATACATGGAAAAATGGAAAGGAAAATTTCCTCTCATATCCAGTTCCTGCCCTGTGGTGGTGAGGCTGATCCAGGTTTCCTATCCGGGCATGGTGGAACAACTCGTGCACGTCGAGCCTCCGCGCGAGTTGGCCGGCAGGGAACTCAAACGCAAATACGCCGAGGAACTGGGAATCCCCAAACAGGACATCGGGGCCATCTATGTGACCTCGTGCCAGGCCAAAACGATCTCGATTCTGGAACCGGCCGAGGGGGCGAAAAGTGATCTGGATGGGACCGTCGGCATTTCGGACATGTACAACGGCATCCTGTCCCTGGCGCACGCCTACAAGGAAAACGATCTCAAGGCGAAGATGCGCGATTACCTGTTCAGCGAGGACATGTTCCAGTGGTCCACAGGCGAAGGGCAACGAGGGAATCTTCGAGACTATCGTTACATGTCTTTGACAGGCCTTTCGAACATCATTCGGGTCTTTGACGACATCGAGAAGGGGAAATTGCGCAACATCGACTTCCTGGAATGCTACGCCTGCTGGGGAGGCTGCATCAACGGCAACCTCACCGTGGACAACCTCTACGTGACCCGCAGCAAGTTGCAGCGACTCGCAGCCGAGCTTCCCGACCAGAAAGCCCTGATCGAAGCAGAAGCGAGAGAACGCTATCCCCGCGAATACCTTTACGCCAAAGCGCCTATCCGGCCGCGACCCTTGAAGGGAGACATGGGGGATCTGAAAGAGCGCATCAAGCGCGTGAAGGACGCTGAGCTCTTGTTGAACACGTTGCCCAGGCTCAATTGCGGCTTGTGCGGGGCGCCGAACTGCCAAACCCTGGCCAAGGACATTGCTTCAGGCGATGCCCAAAAGACCGAATGCATTTTCTTCTCCAAGGACCGACTGGAGAGGCTCAGAGCTATCTATCTCTAAAAGAAAGAGAGCTGATTAGGCGCCTTCTTTTTCGGTTTCCAGGGCTTTCGCTCCAGAGGGCGGCGCAGGTTTTGCGGAATGAGGAGGGTGAAGGGCGAGGGTTTCATGTCCAGCGGCCGGCGGTTCAGAGTGCGGCGTGCCGCATGGGAAAGAATGAGCCTTGACCGTGCGCGCGTCATGCCGACATAAAAGAGCCGCTTCTCCTCCGCATCATCCTGATCTCCGAAAAGTTTGCAGGGAAGCAGTTGATCCTCGCACCCCGCAAGAAACACCACGGGCCATTCAAGGCCTTTCGCTGCGTGCAGAGACATCAGGGCCACGCGGTCTCCGAGCAGCCCGGCGTGATCGATGCCCCGCTCCAGAGAAAGGGCGTCCAGGAAGGATTTCAGATCGCCGCGGCAGCCTCGGGCCAGGTCATTCAAACGGCGAAGACGGTTTCCCTCTTCTTCGGACAGGCTCGTCAGACCGTGCAGGGCAACAGCCTGATTCATCAAGTCAGTGAGGGAACCCTCTTCTTCCCTCTCACCTCGGCCCAAACCACCACGGACAGACGAGTTTGTCCGTGCCACCAGGGAAGAGGAGAGTTTGAGACGGTCCTCTCCCGCGTGGTTCTGTCTTGCCATGTCCTTTCGAGTCCCGCTCAAAGAGCTGGGCGAGAAATCCTGATTTTGTGTGTGGAGGGATTCCAAGATTTCTCCCTTCGGTCGAAATGACAAGAGAACACTCGCCCTTGTGGTTGCGGAAGAGTCCCCCGAGGGCCAGGAGAGGACGGGAGGGAGGGGCGTTAGGCCATGGTCCTTCACGATCCGGCGGTAGGCGTCCTGGTAATAGCTGTTTTCGGGATACACGATGGTCTGAAGGAACCGCCAGAGGATGTTGACGGGAAAGCTCTCGATCAGAGGCTTCTCGCCTGAACGCACAAAAGGGATTCCCGCTCTGGAGAAGGCTTCCTCAAAGGCATCGCCCTGGGCATTGAGCCTGAAAAGCACGGCCATGTCCCCAAAGCCGAGATTGGCATGCTCGTCCTGCGAGGAGGCTCTCCCGCTGTCCAGGGAGAAATAGGACGTCCCGCCGATGAGCTTCTCGATCTGCTCCACGATCATCTCTGCTTCTTCAGCCTCGGTTCTGCAATCCGAGACCTGCACCCGTTCGCCTATTCCAACAGCGCTTTTGAGTTTCTGCTTCTTTTGCATCACGGAGGCAGCGGCATCGAGGATGGGCTGAGTGGACCGGTAGTTGACCAGAAGCGTGACGGTCTTGGCGCCGGGGAAGTCATCCGGAAAACGACTGAAGTTTTCCGCGTCCGCGCCCCTGAAGCCGTAAATGGCCTGGTCCGGATCTCCGATGGCGCAGATGTGGACGGTGCAAGGTCCACGGTCCACGGTCCACGGTAAATCCGTGGCGGATGAAACCATCCGCTTCAAGATCTCGACCTGGGTTGGGTTGGTGTCCTGGTACTCGTCCACAAAAACCTTCGGGAATCGTTTTCCGATCTCTTCGGCAATCCCGGGATGGTTCCTGAAGAGCCGAAGGGTTTCCACTTCCAGGTCATCCAGATCAAGCATCCCCATGGCGCTCAACTTCTGCTGGTACTTCTCATAGAGATCGAAAAGAGGAGCCCTTTCTCTGCCCTCCTCCAGGGACGCGAGCTTCAGGCCTGGGAGATCTCTCAGGAATCGGGCCGCACTTCGAACCCCTTTCTTCGATCCCTCGACTCGGCCCTCGGCCTCCGGCCGCGGGCTCTCGCTCGGGATGGGAGCCCGGGCTCCGCCTGGGGGGACCCATTCCGAGAGAACCTGGCGTGCAAGAGCTACCGCATCGTTTTCCGAAACAAGCCCGAAATCCGGGCGCAGACCCAGCAGAGCCCCTTTTTCTCTCAAGACCTCCAGGCAGAACGCGTGGAAGGTGGAGACCTTCACCTGCGCTCCGTGCTCGTCCGGGAGAAGAGCCGTCAACCTTTTCCTCATCTCAGCCGCTGCTTTGTTGGTGAAGGTGAGGCTGAGAATCTCCCCTGCTGTCGCAAGCTGGCTGCGAATCTGATAAGCGATCCTGTGCATGATCGTCATGGTCTTGCCCGTGCCCGGCCCGGCAACGATCAGCAGGTGGCTTCCCTGGTGGAGCACGGCTTCTTTTTGCGCCGGGTTGAGCGGATCAAGGATCGGGTCGAAAAGAAAGGTCTGGTAAGGTTCAGGCTCTTCATGCACCGCCCGGTCGGGCAGACTCGAAAACAGAGAGGCTGCCTCTGGTTTCTCCACTCGTTCCCCGGCAGGGGCATCGAAGAGAGCCGTCTGGCCCCTGAAGGTTGCTTTTTCTGCCTCCTCGAAAAGGCGGATGACGCCGTACTCGCCGTCATAGCCCTCTTCGCGGATCACTCTGGACTCGCGCATCCGGTCAATCGCTTCAGCCAGCAGCCGGCCGCCCGCCCGTTCGATGTCGCTGGAGGGCGCATCCATGAGAATGTGGAGTTCGGACCCGAACCTTGCGAGCAGTTCTTCGTAGGCCGCAGTCACCTTTTTTGCGGATGGGCCGCACCCCAGGATTTCGGAGAGGATTTCAGGCAAGGGGATGATGCTGAAGAAAGGCTTCGGAAGCGTGGGTGTTTCCCTGTCGGCGAGCTCATAGACCCGGTGGAGCACCCCGACCGTAACAGGTTTGCCGCACTTGGGGCAGACCCCGTTGAGACGTCGGGTTTCCGAGGGGTGAAGGCTCACGCCGCACTTTCGATGCCCGTCGTGGTGGTACTTGCCCTCTTCGGGGAAAAACTCGATCGTGCCCTCGAAGCCTTTGTTCTCCGTCATGGCCTTCACGAGGCTGTCGTAGTCGAGGGAGGTGTCGAAAAGGTTGGCTTCACGCCCCAGCTTTTCAGGGGAGTGAGCGTCCGAATTGGACACGAGGAGGTAGCCGTCCAGGGCAGAGAGCCTGC
>JALOPA010000343.1 GCA_025454125.1 Thermodesulfobacteriota bacterium | reverse complement strand
GACTTCGTGAACATGGTGGCCCACGAACTCCGCAGTCCTCTGGTCTCCATTCGGCAGATCCAAAGCGTGCTGGCCGAAGGATTGGCCGGGCCCCTCTTGGAAAAGCAGGCGGACTTTGTGAAGAGAGGGATGAAAAAGATCGACGCCCTTCTGGCGCTGATCAACGATCTGCTGGATGTGGCGAGGCTCGAAGCCGGCAGGCTGGTCCACAAGCAGACGGCCATTGACCTCTCGGAGTTGATCCAGGACATGGTGCTTCTCATGCAGGTGCGCGCCAAGGAGCAAGGCATTGAGCTTAGCGTCTCTTGCGAGAACTTGAAGCCTGTGATGGCGGATCCCAAGAACATCGAAGAAGTCCTGAACAATCTTCTGACCAATGCGATCAACTACTCGCCCGAAGGCGGAAAGGTCGCGGTGACGGCAAGGGGGGTCGGCCCCCTCGTTGAGATCAAGGTATCCGACACCGGGGTCGGCATCGCCCCTGAGGAGTTGCCCAAGATCTTCGACAAGTTCTACCGCGTGAAGCACCCCAAGACTCGCCAGGTCACAGGAACGGGACTGGGGCTTTCCATTGTCAAGGGCATTGTGGAGACCTACGGCGGGTCCATTCAAGTGGAGAGCGTTCCGGGCCAGGGCACCACCTTCACCGTGACACTCCCCGCGCTTCAAGGGGAATCCGCCGTTTCCGCCGTGCGCGGATTCTGAGGAATGGAGTTGCCAACGGGCCGGGCTTACAGTAAAAAGCGTTGTCTGGGTTCCCCAAATTTCTGGAGGTTTCGACATGACGTTACAGGAGAAGATCAGGTCCGGGAAATTCGTGGTGCTGGGAGAATTCGAGCCGCCCAAGGGTGCCGATTTCTCTCCTCTCACCAAGAGCGCCTCGCTCACCCGAGGGCGTTTGGACGCCGTGGTGGTCCCTGAAATGGCGAATGCGGTGCTGAAAGCCAGTTCTCTGGGCGCCTGTGCTTTCCTTCAGAGAGAGGGGGTGGAAACGGTTTTTCAACTCTGTTGCAGGGACAGGAACCGTCTGGCCTTGCAGGCGGACCTTCTGTCGGCTGCGGCCCTGGGGGTGAAAAACCTCATGGCCGTGCCCGGTGAAGACATCCGCTTTGGAGATCACCCTCAGGCCAGGACCGTGAATGATCTGGACCTCATGGGCCTGCTGGAGACGGTGCAGAAGCTCCAGAACGGAAAGGACCTCTCCGGAATCGAGCTGCGAGGGTCCCCCCGCTTCTGCATGGGCTCCACGCTGGACACAGGGGCCCCCGGCGGCCTTCTCAACATCGAGATCGAGAACCTGAAACGCAAGGTCGAGCTGGGAGTCGAATACGTGTTGACCAATCCCATCTTCGACCTCCGTCGCCTCGAACAGTTCGTCAAACGGATCGACGTGAAACCTCTGGCCGTCATTCCCACGGTGCTGCTCCTCAAGTCCGCAGGAATGGCCCGCTACATCGACCGCAACATCAAGGGGATTTCCATCCCTGCAGAGATCATTCGCGACATTCAGAAGGCGCCGGACAAGGTGAAGGAGTGCGTGCGCATCGCTTCGGAGATCGTCGTCCGCCTGAGGGAGATGGGGATGCCGGGGGTGCTCCTCTCGACCGTGGGCTGGGAGGACAAGCTCCCGATGATTTTGGACGAGGCCAGGCTCTAACCGTGGCAAGGACCAAGGGGTTTGTCCGTGGATCCATTCCTCCTCCCGTGAGGGAAGCAACCGGTGGCACGGACAAACAGAGTTTGTCCGTGTATTCATTCCTCCTCCCGTGAGAGGAGCAACCTGGCAGGGTGGAAAGGAAGCAGTGTATGAGTGAGCGTCAAGTCACCGGATCCGTGCTGGTGGTCGGCGGAGGCATCGCAGGCATGCAGGCGGCCCTGGACCTTGCCGATTCCGGCTACCTCGTTCACCTGGTGGAGAAATCCCCCGCCATCGGCGGCGTGATGAGCGAGCTGGACAAGACCTTTCCGACGAATGACTGCGCCATGTGAATTATCTCGCCCAAACTGGTCGAGGTCGGCCGGCACCTGAACATCAACCTGATCACTTGCGCCGAAGTGGAAAACGTCGCGGGCGTCAAGGGAAACTTCCGCGTCACCCTGAAGAAAACCCCGCGCTATATCGATGCCTCCAAGTGCACGGCCTGCGGGGACTGCGTCAAGGTCTGCCCCGTCGTCCTGCCGAGCGAGTACGATCAGGGGATGGCTACCCGGAGGGCCACGTACAAGAAATACGCCCAAGCCATACCCGGCGCTTTCGCGATTCAAAAGACGGACAAGGCCCCGTGCCGTCTCGCCTGCCCTGCCGGCCTCAACGTGCAGGGCTACGTGCAGATGGTGAAGGAGGGAAAGTACCGGGAGGCCCTCGAGATCATCATGGAGGACCTGCCCCTGCCCGGGGTGCTGGGCCGAATCTGCCCCCACGGATGCGAGGACGCCTGCCGCCGCTGTGAGAAGGACGAGCCTCTGGCCATCCGGGACCTGAAGCGGCTCGCCGCGGACCAGTGCGACCCGCGGCAGATCAGGATCGAGTGTCTCCCTCCCCGGCCCGAGAAGGTCGCCATTGTCGGCTCAGGCCCTGCCGGCCTCTCCGCCGCCTATCACCTGGCACGCCAAGGCGTGCGGTCGACCGTGTTCGAAGCCCTGCCGCAAGCCGGCGGCATGCTCCGGGTCGGGATCCCGGAGCACCGTCTGCCCCGCAGGATTCTGGATCAGGAGATCGAGGTGATCACCGCCCTGGGCGTGGAGATCAAGACGGGCACGCCCCTGGGCCCGGATCTGACCGTGGACGATCTCTTTGCCGGGGGCTACAAGGCCGTGTATTTGGCCATGGGCGCACACAAGGGCATTGACCTGGGCATTCCCGGGGAAAAGGCCCGGGGCGTGCGCCAGGGAGTGGACTTCCTTCGGGACCTGAACCTGAGCGGCCGTGCGGACGTGGGAAAGAAAATCGCCATCATCGGCGGCGGCAATGTGGCGATCGACGTGGCTCGATCGGCCGTGCGACTGGGCGCCGAAGAGGTGCACATCCTCTACCGCCGCACCCGCAAGGAGATGCCGGCCTGGGAGGAAGAGCGGGCCGCAGCCGAGGCCGAAGGCGTGAACATCACCTACCTTTCCGCGCCCCAGGAGATCCTGACCGACGAAGGCCGCGTGGTGGGCGTGCGCTGCATCCGCATGGAGCTGGGCGAACCGGACTCCTCCGGCCGAAGAAGGCCCCTCCCTGTTCCCGGGAGCGAATATGACATCGCTGCGGACCAGGTCATCCCCGCCATCGGCCAGGTCCCGGACCTCTCCGCCCTGGAAGACGTGACCGGCCTGACCTTTTCCCGCTGGGGAACCGCTGAGGCGGACACCGTCACCTACGCCACGGGCCGGGACGGGGTCTTTGCAGGCGGCGATCTCCAGACCGGACCGTGGATTGCCATCGGCGCCGTGGCCGCAGGACGGGAAGCGGCAGAATCCATTGTGCGGTACCTGGACGGCCGGGACATGGCCGAAGGACGAAAACCCACCGCCATCGAAAACCCGGTCTATCGCCCTGTTCCCGGGGAAGAGCCCCGGAGAAAAAGGCAGGAGATGCCGGTGCTCCCTGTGGGGAATCGACAGGGAAATTTCCGGGAAGTGGAACTCGGGTACGAAGAGAGCGCAGGACGGGAAGAGGCAGGCCGCTGCCTGAACTGCGGGTACTGCTGTGAGTGCTACCAGTGCGTGGAGGCCTGCGGCCCGCACGCGGTGACCCTCGAGACCCATGCCCAGGAGACCCAGAGGGTAGAGCTTCAGGTGGGGTCCGTGATCCTGGCGCCGGGGTTCACGGCCTTCGACCCTTCGCGTTACGAAACGTACAACTACACCCGCCACGCCAACATCCTCACCTCTCTGGAGTTCGAACGGATTCTCTCGGCTTCCGGTCCGACCATGGGTCACCTGGTCCGGCCTTCGGACCACAAGGAACCCAAGAAGATCGCCTGGCTCCAGTGCGTGGGCTCCAGGGACGTGAACCGCTGCGACCACAGCTACTGCTCTTCCGTGTGCTGCATGTACGCCATCAAAGAAGCGGTCATCGCCAAGGAGCATTCCAAGGAAGCCCTGGATTGCGCGATTTTCTTCATGGACATGCGAACCCACGGCAAAGAGTTCGAACGCTACTACGACCGGGCCAGGGACCAGCACGGGGTCCGATTCATCCGTTC
>JALOPA010000342.1 GCA_025454125.1 Thermodesulfobacteriota bacterium | reverse complement strand
TGAGGTTGTATTGCCCAAAGGGGATATCCTCAAAAACCCCATACCCGCCATTTAGAATAAGGGATGAAATCTCCCTGTCCCCCTTCTTCAGGGTGACCCGGAGTCCCTTCGCCACATCGCCGCCTTCACCCAAGCGAATGCGAATATGAGCTTTTTCTCCTGCGGTCTTCTCGATCTCGATTTCCGCTAGAACCCCTTTGAAGGCTTTCCTGATGAGAATCACATCCGGAGAGACCACAGTCTTTGGCCCCCGAGTCGGTGAGGCGCTCCACTTCCAGAAAAAGGGATACTGGAGATGATCCTTCAGCCCTGAAACATATCTTGAAACCGTTCGTATCAGCCGAACGGCAGAGGGGTCTCTGCCTGTCGAAATCCGGTCCTTGACGAGCCGCACAGTCTCATCCGTGACGTCGGCCGGCGCACTATGAAGACTCAGATCTGCAGACGCAAGGCTTCTCGCTGCAAGGAACTCGTCCAGGCACACGCCGCACGCCGAAAGATGGGCTTCCATTTCAGCCCTTTCTGAAAGAGAAAGCCGATCTTCAAGATAATCCGCTACTCTTTCCTCATCCGGGCACAATCCATTTGCCAGCAGTTCCATGGTCGTAAATCGCTCCTGTCGTTTTCCTTAGACTTCTCTCTTTGCAATCACCTTCAAGCCGTTGCCTTCTATAAGCTTAGACAAGGAAAAACCCTCTTTCTTGCAAAAAAACCGATCGATTCTATCGAGATATCAAAGAAGACCTCAATCTTTCCACGCTCCGGTGTTTGATCGTGTAAGCGTTATCCACGGATATCTCCATGGCTCGAGCCACCTCTTCCATGGGGAGCCCCAAGCGAAAATGGAGCTTCATGAACAAGCGGTCTCTTGGCGTAAGGAGCTGGATACCGTTTTCGACGAGCCTTTCTTGTTCTTTTTGTTCCATGAGCGTCAGGGGATCTTCGTTCCCCCCGTGCAGCGTCTCCATTTCCTCAAAGGGGATTTTCTTCTTCTGCCAAGAAGGGGCGTCCATTCCCTTTTTTCTCAAATAATTGAGAACGGTCCGAAGGGTCACGACCCTGATCCAGGATGCGAGAGAACAACCGTTTTTGCCCTGGTACTGCTTCAGCTTTCGACACCCCTGGTCAAAAAGACTCAGCAACACCGTATGGTGAAGATCTTCGATGTCCTGAGTATTGTAATAGACCGCTCTCGCTCTCAGCGTGTGGAGGATCGTGGCGTAAACCGTATTTGAAAAGCGTCTGACCAAAACCTCCGACGCTTCATGGTCACCTGAAAAGCATCTTGCCAGGAGTTGCCGATCTTCTTCCGGAGAACGATTCATTCTGTAATAACTTTATCCATAGGTTTTATGGTTTCTGCTTTTCCGTCTACGATATCTGCCTTAGACATTTCAGGCAGCACCTGTGTCACTTTGGCCCGGCCCACAATCACATGATCGGCGCCAAGGACCTTCCCGCTCACCGGATGCTTCACCGCTTCCTCGCGGTAAACAATCAGTCGGCTCTGAAGTTTGACCTGATCCTGACCCAGGTCCGTGAAGATGGCATTGCCCTTCTGTTGCACCACCATCCCCTGGAGCAGGGGGAAATCGCGGTGAAATTTGATCGCCATCCCTTCGGCCAAGCTTTTGAGTCCAATCAGGTCCTTCACTTCATCATACACGTCTTCCGTCGCCAGAATCTCCGATGTTTCCGTATCGATGAGTCTGGCCACGATTTCGGTGCCTGCCCTCGTTTCCACAATTCCCCCGGTGAGAACGGATTGAGCCGCTACGAGTTTCCCCAGCTTCAGGGCAGTGCTTTTGTCGATCAGCTCTGTTCGGCTCAGCTTTTGCTCCTGCAGGATCACATCCAGCTTGTTCCTCTCCACCACCCGAAACCGGTTCTGGTCTACCAGGCTGTCGATAAGCCTATCCTGAAAAGAAAGCCCTGCTTCCGAAGCAACCCCGTTCTGCTCAAAGGGAAGAACGGTCATGGACATGCGTTCCGCCAAATGGAGCGCTTTGGGAACTTGTTTCACCACGATGATTGTTTTCGTTCCCGTGTTGCCGGCCTCATCTCTGGCTTCAATGACAAGGGTGTTTTCCCCTTCCTTGAGTTCTGCAAGGTGGCTGAAGAAAATGCTCTGACCCTTCCTGCGGAGGATGGAGGTCCTGTTGATGGTCAGTCCCTCAATCATACTCTCATCCATCGCCTGACCTTCGATATAGGCCTTGTCCAGAAAAACGGTTTGGGACTCTGTCCAGCCCCTGAGCTTGATCTCCGGCGGACGGGTATCCTTTGCACTGCCGGAGGCAGCCAGAACAACAGGGAATGGTGCGGGGTCAGCGCTGGCCAGGCGAATAAGCGGCCTTGCTGTGGAGGGATGTGGGAGCGGAATTCTCGCAGAGGTTTCATTCCCGAGCCGGTCACGAGCCGTGATATCGAGATCCTTTGTGCCCAGAGGCAAGCGCTGTGTAAAGGGAACTTCCGTTCCGATCCCTGCGCCAAAAACCGTCCCATTCACCACCAACTGAAAGACTCCTGCCTCGTCATACGCCGAACCCGAGACAAAGATCTCTCCCTCCATGGGTCTTTGAGGATGTTCGACCTTTTCAACCGTGATCACAGGCCCTTCTCGATCCACGCGGACCACCAGCCTGCGGGTTGCCGCTTTTCCCGCGAGATTTCTCGCTACCACCGGCACCTCGTGCCGGCCCTGACTCAACTCCAGGGCCTGTTTGAACGCCACCTTCTGCTCTGCCCCTTCCAGGAAAACCGGAACGCCCTTTACCGAGAGGCTCGCCACATATTCTTCATCCTCCGCATACCCTGAAACCAGAACCGGATCGTCCCTCGTCCAGATCTCCTCGGCCTTCTCATCGAGATAAAGCTTGGGAGGAGCGACCTCTCTTGCCTGCTGCTCGATCAGCGCCTTTCGCACTCGGTCAAGGTAGAATCGCGCTTTGGAAGAAGGATACTGGCTCAGAGAGAGTTCCAGTTCCGCCTTTGCTGCTTTCAGGTCTCCCATCCGGTAGTAGACGACACCGAGTTCCCTGTGGGGGAAATAGTCCACAAAATGCATTCCGTAAGTCCTGGCTCTTCGCTCATCTTCAGGGCGTTGAGCAATGGCGATCTTGAAGTCTGCACCAGCTTCCTGGTGAAATTCGCCGTCTGCAAAGGACATGCCCCGCTCATAGTAGTTCCACCATCTGTGGCGAAAGGCCCCCTTGACCTTTCCGAACTCCTTTCCTTCCTTCGTATAGACTGAGTCCGAGCTCTGCGTCGCACAGCCGCAGATGACAAATCCTGTCGCCCATATCAGAAGCCCAATCATCAGCCACCCGGCTCTTCTCATCGCAAGCCCCTCACAGTTGCTACCAAGACAGTCGTTCACCGTTCACCGTGTCCCGCGCCCCTTCGGTTTCGGCCTTTCTTTGCCCTGCCGTGACCCGTGCACCCTGCACCCTTGGTCTAAGTCTCTTTTTGTCTTCCCCGCTTAAGATCCCTAGCTTTGAAAGCTCCTTCACGGAGACTTTTCTGTCTGCCCCGCCGCAAAGCGGCGGGGCAGACAGAAATCTTCTCTGCGTCCTCTGTGCCTCTGCGGTGAAACGTTCCTTTCAGAAATGATATATGATCGACATAAGAACCATGTGCTGCCTAACGTCCTGCGACGAATCCGCATTCCCCACCGTGGTGGACCTCACATCTCTTCCAAAACGGTACTGATACGCAATGTCATAGACAATGTTCTTATAAGCAATCCCGGATCCGATGCTGAATCCGTAAAAGTTGTCCGGGCTGCCTTCCGCAGGCTCGGGATCATAAAAAACTCCTGCGCGAAGGGGGATGACCACGGATTCGCCAATGATCAGGTATTCCCCTCCAACCCTCACCTGGGTGGTGGCCGAAACATGGGAGTCCTTCTGAAGCTTTCCGGTAATGGGGTTGAGCTCGTTGCCGTCCGCATCGTGAAGAACATAATCGTCCCATTCGGTGCGGTACACATCCAGGCCAAAGGTGAGCCTGTCATTGGCACGAAAAGCGATTCCCAGGCCGTAGGACATTGGCATGTCGAGAGTCACGTTCTCGGATCGTAACCTGATTGTCTTCCAAGGACTGCACGTCCACCGTGACGCAGAACGGCGTCCCAATCTCATCCTGACGGCGATACAGCTTGCCGATAGCCGCCGTGTCGTCATAGACCG
>JALOPA010000341.1 GCA_025454125.1 Thermodesulfobacteriota bacterium | reverse complement strand
TGCAAGGCTGCCCGGTGTGCAGCGGACCCTCTGCGGCCTCTGCGAGAGATCGGGGGCCTCAGTAGCTCTCCTGCAGGAAGCCCCGAACCTCGGTGTACTTGTCCGGCGCCACGACGAGAAGGTGGTCTTCGATCCTTCCTTCGTCCATGTATTCGCTCAGGAAGAACTCCTTCCCATCCATCTTGTAAATCTTCCCGCCTGCCGCTTCGAGGATGACCGCCGCTGCGGCCAGATCCTTGTAGGACTCGCTCCCGAGCACCGCCGCCTCGGCCCGCCCCATCGCAACGTAACAGATGTGAGCGGCGGTGCAGCCCAGAGACCGGATCTTTCCAGGGAAGCTGCACGAGTACCTCTGGTGGAAGCGCGAATAGGTCAGGAGCAGGCTTTCGTCATTGATCTCCTCCTGGGAGGAAACGTGGATGGGTTTCTGTCCCCACAGGGCCTTGTGGCCGGCCTGGGCATGAAATAGATCTCCGGTGACCGGCAGATGAAAGATGCCGAACACGGGCCAGTAGTTCTCGAAGAGGGCGACCGAAGTCCCCCAAACCGGGATCCCGGCCTGGAAGTTGGCGACCCCGTCCAGGGGGTCGTAGATCCACAGGTACCTCTTGGCCCCGTGGGTGTAGCCCTCGTCCCCCCGCTCGGTTTTGTAGACCTTGTGATCCGGGAAGCGCGCAAAGAGCTGGTCCTGAAAAAATTCCCTCAGCTGCAGTTCCGCTTCGGTCACGAGGCCCTCGTCGAACTTCACATCCTTCTGGCCTTTGCCGTAAAAGGACAGGGCTTTCTCTCCGCAATGATGGACCACCTCGATCGCGAACTTCAACAGATCGTCGATGTTCTCATGTCCGGAACCCGGCTTTTCCTTTCCTCGTTTTGCTGTCACGGCTTTTCCTCTCTTATTGGGTTGCTCGGTCAACTCCAGAAACGCGCGTTCTGCTTCGGCGCCCGGTGTCGCATCTCCAAAGCGCCTTGATTAAAACGTCCTTTCGAACGAAGTGAGAAATCTCGGGGTTCAGGTTGCTCGAAAGATCTCTCCCTCCGGTCGAGAGGACAGCTGATTTGTGAGACGCGACACCAGCCGATAGCTCCAAAACTGAATCCGTTGGTCACTCCCGGGCAGGCGGAATGACCCCAAAGACGGCGAAGGCTATTTCTTGAGCTATCGGCTGTCAGAATCTCCCCATTTGATGCAGGTAATGATACACAACGATCCCCACGGCCGTGGAGAGATTCAGGCTCCGAACTCTTCCCCACATGGGAATCCGGTAGCACGGGTAAGCCTCCCGGATGGACCGGGGAAGGCCGGCCGTCTCTTTGCCGAAGAGCAGATAATCCCCTTGACGGACTTGGGCTTCAGAAACGCCTCAAAGCTCTCGTGATAACGCAGGTCGATCTCCGGCCAATAATCCAGCCCTGCCCGCTTCAGGTGCTTGTCGTCGACTTTGAAACCGAGCGGGCGAATCAAATGGAGGCGAAGTTCCGCAGCCCCGCACAGTCTGGCAATGTTGCCCGCGTTTGCCGGTATCTCGGGCTGATGCAGAACCACGTGGAGATAAGGCCTCGTTCGATTCATGCGGACGATTTGCGACCTTCAAGAAAGTCCTTGATCTCCTGCAGGATAGGGCCGTCCTTGCCCCACAGGCGGCAACTGTTCAACAAATAGGACAGCCCGTCGATTTCGTCCATGGACCCGGGCGGCGGCTTGGGCGTTTGGCTCTTGTGGGTCCAGTATCCGTGAAGAGCCTCCTGCACCATGACGGTGAGCAGATGGGTCAGGTGGGCACACCCCTCGACTCCTCCGATGAGCTTGTGGACTTTTCCCCCGAATCCGCTCTTGATCTTGAGGCCGATGACTTTTTTGACGCTCTCCTGCGTCGAAATGCAAAGGGGATGCGGGATGTTCGGCATCTCCGCCTCTGCGTCGAGAATCCGAAGGGGGTTCCCTCCGACCACAAGGCGAATGATCAGGTGGTGGATCACGCCGGGTTCCCTTTTCTGACCTGAAAGCTCAAAGACGGACATGAAGCGCTCATCCCTCAAGGAGCCTTCAACCACCACCTTCTCGTCGTCCAGAGCATAGGTGCTCAGGTCCAAAACCCGCTGGTGGACCCGGTTCTCTCTGTTGACGGCCTCACCCAGACTCATGGTATCGCCCGTTCCTTTGCTTCAATCAAAGTTTCTCTGTCTTCGGATGCTGTTCCCTCTCCCCTAACCACTTCGACAAGCTCAGGGCAGGCCCTCCCGCCCGGAGAGGGGGAACAGGAACGGAGAGCGCCTCAAAAGGGACAGAGAGAGCCGCAATCCGGGCACTGCCAGTTGACCCCGCTGCAGGTCAGCCCCCACAGGTTCTCTTCCATGCAGGTGTTGCAGATCTGAAAACCGCAGGGGCAGGTCCAGCAAAACGGCTGCTCTTTCCCGCAGCAGCTGCACCGGTAAGGCTCTCTTCTCCGGTTTTTCCTCTGACGGGGCTTCTGCTCCATGGACCGGCCTGCGACGGCTTCAGACCGTCACCTCCATCAGGGGCAGCACGCTGGTTTGCTCGCTGACCCACACCTGGACCCCGAATCCCGACACCGCCCGCCTCGATGCCTCAATGGCCTTCTCGGGAAGATTGTTCTTCTCGCTCAAGTGGGCCAGGACGACCGTGCCCAGCGCCCCATGACAGAGCGTCGTCAGCAGCCCCCCGGCCTGATCATTGGAGAGGTGTCCCTCAGGCCCCTTGATTCTCCGTTTGAGTTCCAGCGGATAGGGCCCCTCCTCCAGCATCTTCTCATCGTGGTTGAACTCCAGGACCAGAGCGTGGCATCCCCGGAGCCGGTCTTCGATCACCGGCGTGCTCCGGCCAAGATCCGTGAGGATACCCAGCCTCGCCCCGTTCGCGTGGACCATGACCCCGACCGGGTCTGCCGCGTCATGGCACTTGGTGAAGGTTTCAATGCACAGGCCACGAAGCGTGATCGGCTGGCCCGTTTGGAAAAAAATCGGTTTGGAAAGGTTCCCCAGGGTTTTCACCGCTCTTCGCATGGTCAGCCGGTTGGCGTAGACCGGCAGGTCAAAGCGTCTCGCAAGAGGTCCGGCGCCCCGGATGTGATCGATATGTTCGTGGGTCAGGAGAATGCCGTCCAGCGCGGCCGGATCAATCGCGGACTGCTCCATTCTGCGGATCAGCTCCTCCCCGCTCAACCCGGCGTCGATCAGAACTCTGGCCTCTGCACCTTCCACATAAAAGGCGTTTCCGCTGCTTCCCGAGCCAAGAACCGCAAATCGCATGGATCCCTCTTTCACTAGAGATCTCCCTCACTTCACGCCGCTGTGGCCGAAGCCTCCCTCCCCTCTCTCGGTCGGTTCGAGTTCATCCACCTCCAGGATCTGCGCCCGTGCCACACGGGTGACGACCATCTGAGCGATGCGATCCCCGCTCTTGATGACAAAGGGCGCCTTCCCCCAGTTGATGAGGACCAGGCCGATCTCACCCCGGTAATCCGAATCAATGGTGCCGGGAGAATTGACCATCCCAACCCCGTGTTTCAGGGCCAACCCGCTCCGGGGCCTGACCTGAGCTTCATAACCCGAAGGAAGGGAGATCGCCACCCCGGTGGGGACGAGTTTGATCTCTCCCGGATGAAGCGTGAGTTCCCTGTCCACTGCGGCCCGCAGATCGAGACCCGAGGCGCCTTCCGTTTCGTAGGACGGCAGGGCCACGTCCCTGCTTCCGTCAAGGCGTTTCACCCTGAGGGTCACCTGGTCCGGAGCGTCACTCATGCCTTTCTCCCTTAGACCTGTTCACAGGTTCTTCAAAAGCGCCCTGTTATCCGAAGAATATGTTGTTCAGATCCAGCTTCTCTTCGTCAATGGGCCCGAGCGTGACCAGGGAGACCGAATCCCTTTTGAAGGCCTGACGCGCCACTTCCACGACCTGGTCCACCGTGACCTTCTGGAGATCGGAGACGACCTCGTCGTAGGAGATGTACCGTCCGAAGATGCCTTCGTTCTTGGCCAGCCGGATCATCCTCGTGTCCGTGTTTTCAGACCCCAGCAGAATCCCTCCGACGAGGTGTTCGAGAGTGGCCTCCAGGTCGGACCTGGACACTTCTCCCTTCTGGATCTTCCTGATTTCCCTCTTGATCACCTTGAGAGCGCGATTCACCTCTTTGGGATCCGTGGCCACATAGATGCCCATCATTCCCGCGTCGATGTAAGACGAGACAAAGGAGAAGACATTGTAGGCCAGCCCTCTCTTCTCACGGATCTCCTGAAAAAGCCGCGAGCTCATGTTGCCGCCGAGGATCGTGTTCAGCACGGCGCCGGCAAAGCGCAGCTCGCTGGAGAGGTGCGGGCCGTCTCCCCCCAGGCAGAGGTGAACCTGTTCGAGGTCCTTGGAGTGACAGGAGACTCCGAAATGGCCGCTCGGCGCCGTCCGCACCGGATCTTCCGCCGCTGCGGGAAGCGACTCGAACAGGGGTTCCAGGTATTGGACGAGGCGGCCATGGTCCAGGTTCCCTGCAGCGGCCACGATGATCCGGCCGGGAGTGTAGAAGCGCCGCACGTGCCCGAGCACCGTCTGCTTGTTCATGGCCGACACGGTCGCCGGCGTGCCCATGATGGGCATTCCCAGAGGGTGATCCAGCCAGAAGAACCCGTTGAAGAGAACGTGGACCTGCTCGTCCGGCGTATCCTCCAGCATGCTGATCTCCTGAAGGATCACCTGTCTCTCTTTGTTCATGTCCTGCGGATCAAAGCGGGAATTCAGGAAAATGTCGGAGAGAATGTCGGCCAGGGTCTCCAGGTGTTTGTCCAGGACCCGGGAGTGGAAGCAGGTGGACTCCGCGCCGGTGAAGGCATTGGAAAAGCCCCCGATGGCGTCCAATTCCTTGGCGATCTGGAGGCTATCCCGTTTGCGGGTCCCCTTGAACGTCATGTGCTCGATGAAATGGGAGATCCCGTTCTGGTCTACCACCTCATCCCTGGAGCCCACGTTGACCCAGATGCCCAGAGAGACGGAACGGTAATGTTCCAGCCTCTCGGAGATGATCCGGATTCCGTTTTTCAGAACCGTCTTATGATACATCGCTCAGGCTTTCACCCAGCGCGGCTTTCCGGGACAGGGCAATTCTCCCGTTCTTGTCGATGTCCAGGACCTTGACCAGGACCTCATCTCCTTCTTTCAGAATGTCCGTCACCTTGTTCACCCGCTCCCGGTCCAGCTGGGAGATGTGAATCAGGCCGTCCGTGCCCGGCAGGATCTCGACAAAGGCGCCGAAGTCCATGATCTTGCGGACCTTGCCCTTGTACAGCTTGCCCACTTCTGCTTCCTGAACAATTCGGCCCACCATGTCGATGGCCATCTTGTTCAAGTCTCCGTCGGGAGAGGCGATCATCACCCGGCCCTCGTCATCCACATCAATCTTGGAGTCCGTGGCCGCGCTGATCTCCTTGATCACCTTGCCGCCCGGACCGATCAGCAGGCGCACTTTGTCCGGCTTGATCTGGAGGATGGTGATCACAGGCGCATACTGAGAAACCCGGGTCCTCGGCTTGTTGATGGCGCCG
>JALOPA010000340.1 GCA_025454125.1 Thermodesulfobacteriota bacterium | reverse complement strand
CGGCGACGTCAGAGGGCTCGAAGGGGTGTTTAGACAGTGAGCAGGGGTGCTGAGAACCAAACCATGGGAACGACCAAAGGAATCGGGCAAGGCCCGAACAACGAGTGGGAGCGCATTCTCTTCGCGGTGGTCGTGACAGGCACCCTGTTCGCAGCGATTGCCTTTCTGCCGGGGTTTGCTCTCGCTATCCAGGAAAGCCGTTGGACCGTTCTCGGGCTCAACTGCGGGGTGCTCCTGTGCGGGTTGGCTCTGCTCCTTTTCAGGAGAACGGACTACGTCCTGAGAGCGTCCATCGCGCTGATGTTGGTCTATGCGGTGGGTCTTTACATCTGCGTCTATTACGGTTTGTTCAGCGGCGGACCGTTTTGGCTCTTCGCTTTTGGCGTGATGTCCGGGTTGCTTCTGGGTCTCAGAGCCGCGATCATCGCCGTGTGCGTGAACCTGGGCACGCTGCTCGCCTTAGGCTGGTGGTTCATGGCCGGTCCCGGCGCCGAAGAGTATCCGTTTTTCAAAAGCACCTTGCGGGCGGTCACGGCCGGCGGAAGCTTCCTGCTGATGAACATGGTGGCTGCCTTCTCCTGCGCCGTGCTGATACGGCGATTGCATGTCCTGGCGCTGGAGGAAAAGAGCATCGCCCGGTCCTTTGAGCAGGAGAAGGATAGGCTTCTGGAGGTCAAGAGGACGCTTGAAGGGGAGATCCTGAGGCGCGAGGAGACCGAAGAAAAACTGAAGGAGAGCGAGGCCCGATACCGGTTGCTTGCAGAGAATGTGTCAGACATCATCTGGACCGCCGACATGACCCTGAGACCCAACTATGTGAGCCCATCCATAGAAAGGGTCAGAGGGTTCACGCCGGCTGAGGCCATGCAGTTGACGCTGGAAGAGCAATTGACCCCCGAGTCCTTGAATGTTGTGCGACAGGTCTTTCTTGAGGAACTCAGTCTAGAGCAGACGGGCGGCGCAGATCCTTACCGGGCCAGGACCATGGAACTGGAGTTTCGGTGCAAGAACGGTTCCACCATTTGGAGTGAGCTCAGGGTCAGCTTCATTCGCGATGACAAAGGCGAGGCCAAGGGTTTTCTGGGCGTGGGCCGCAACATCGCGGAGCGCAGAAGGGCGGAGACCGAAAGGAGAGACCTGGAGGCCAGGTTGCACGAGGCCAAGAAGATGGAGGCCATAGCCACCCTGGCTCGAGGCATCGCCCATCAATTCAACAATGCCTTGAGTGTCATCAGCATGAGTATTGACGGCCTTGAAATGGAGCTGGGAAAACACGTGGGGGACGGCGACTACCTCTCCAAGATGAGGGCGACCTATGAGAGGATGTCACGGCTGACCGATCAGCTTCTGGCCTATGCCAGGGGCGGGAAATACCGGGTGAAGGCTATCCCCATGGGGGAACTGATCGAGACCGGCCTGGCGATTGTCCTGCACAGCCTTCAGCCGACCATCCGGCTGGAGAAGAGCATCCCTGCCGGGCTTTGGAGGGTAGAAGTGGACGTGACTCAGATGCACATGGCGCTGTCCGCCATTCTGTCCAATGCCTCCGAGGCTATTGAAAGGGAAGGGCTAATTCGCTTCCTCTGCGCCAATGTGGACCTGAAGGATAGCCGCGAGGAACCAGGGTTAGGACTCGACCCCGGTCGATATGTCCGGCTTGAGGTTGAAGACAGCGGCGTGGGAATGGACGATGAGGCGAAGCGCAGAATCTTCGAACCCTTCTTCACGACCAAGTTCCAGGGCCGGGGACTGGGCATGGCCGCGGTCTTCGGGATCGTGAAAAATCATGGAGGCTCCATTTCCGTTGATTCGGCTCCGGGCAAGGGCACGAGAGTGCGACTCTACCTCCCCGCAGTGGAGCAGAGTCGGCTCCCAGACAAAGAAGTCCTCTCCGGGGCCGATGCCGGCGTGCGAACCCTTCACCATGGAAGCCCTTTCTGAAAAGCTGCGCCACCTGAGAGGCTGAGGACGTGTGGATTTAAAGCTCTCGGGGGCGTCGAGGGTTGAGTCCCTACCGGGAATTTTGAAAGCCCACGAGATAGGGGTGGGAACGTCAAACAGGTCGATACAGTCAATTCCCTGACCCTTTGAACCGTGCTCGCCATTCCATGCAATATGAGAGAGGTAAACCTTGATCTCTTGATATCACACATTGTTCGATGCCATATCTCGTCCCGACGGTTTTGGCCCAGGAGTTGCACACAATGCCGGAGAGCAAGTACAGAAAACGCAACGATAACATCCACAAGAATGAATTCGCGGGGAGAGTTCCCCGAAACCAAGATCATTGCCATTTCAGGGGGAGGGCAAACTGGGCCTCAGGATCATCTTGTCATGCATGTAGATTAGGAGCCGATGCGGCAATGGAGAAACCTTTCGACTCAAAGGAGCTTCTGAACACAGTCAAAGAACCCTTGAGAAAGTAGGGAGGAGACAGGAGGTGTCATGGATTTGCAGGAACTAATGATGCATCTGGACTATGGCAAGGAGACGAACCTGAGGATTCTCGACGCGTTCATCCATACAGGACTTGCTGATCTGGGTGCGATCGAGGTCGCAATCAAGGAGGGGGACTCTGTCCGGGTCGCGACGGTCGCGCACTCTCTGAAAGGCGCGGCAGGGGCTTTGGGAGTGGTGGAGTTTTTGCAGCATGCAAGAAGAATTGAGGAGGAATCCCTCAGGGGAAACCTGGAAGGGGTCGGTGATTGGGTCCAAGAGCTCAAGGAGAAAACGCAGCGGATAGCCGAGCTTGCAGAGCAGTACAGGGCCATGCCCTGAAGATTCAGGGCCCGTTTATTGATTGAGACAAAGGAGATGGGTCCCCATGGAACGGAAAATCAAAGTTCTCGTCGTCGACGACTCCCCTGTTGTGCGAATGGTGTTTTCAGAGAGATTGTCCCGTGAAAAAGACATCGAAGTCGTCGGGACAGCCCTCGACGCCTATATTGCGAGGGACAAGATCGTGAGGCTAAAACCTGACGTGATTACGCTGGACATTGCGATGCCGCGGATGGATGGATTGACCTTCCTGAAAAGGATCATGGAGTATTACCCGTTGCCTGTCATCGTTGTCAGTGCCCATACACCCGAGGGGGGGGATTTGGCCATGGAGGCGATTTCACTCGGTGCGGTGGAGGTCGTCCCAAAGCCGTCCGAAGGATGTGGTGTAGAAGAGGTATGCGCGGACCTGGCGCGGAAAATCAGGGGCCTTGCCGGTGTGCGGCTCCGTGCCGGAAGCGGAATCGCAAAGGCATCTCTTCCTCCCCCGAAAAAGGCGCTCCTGCCGAAGACTGCAATTCTGAACACGAACACGGTGGTCGCCATGGGCGCTTCTACCGGGGGGACGGAGGCCCTCAAAAGAGTCCTGGCCTCCCTGCCGGCCGATTCTCCTGGGATCCTGGTGGTTCAGCACATGCCGGCCCAGTTCACAGGCGCCTTCGCCCGGCGGCTTGATTCCCTATGTCCAATGAATGTCAGAGAGGCGAAAGATGGAGACGCCCCTTCCCCAGGGCTGGTCCTTGTGGCGCCCGGCAATTACCACATGAGGCTCAGACGAGGCAAAGGTCACTACTATGTAGAAGTGGCGGACGGCCCCCGTGTCCATTTCCAGAAACCGTCCGTGGACGTGCTCTTCGAGTCCGTGGCAGATTCAGCCGGTGCCAATGCCCTCGGAATCATCCTCACGGGCATGGGGTCGGACGGAGCCGAGGGCCTGTTGAAAATGAGGAGAGCAGGGGCGAAGACCATCTCGCAGGACGAAGAGAGCTGTGTCGTTTTCGGGATGCCCAAGGCGGCGATACAGATTGGCGCAGCAGAGAGAGCATTGAGACTGGAGGATATTCCTCAGTACATTCTGAATGCCATCGGCGCTTGAACCTTTTCGTTCGGCACTTTTTTCCCCGTGTCACGAGTCACCTCTCTCTACTAAGCCTCTTACGCTCGTGCTTCGGATTCCGGGCGCTTCAACGAACTCAGTTGCTGATGTGAGTGGATTGGTCAATCTCCGAAGTGAAGTTTCGCCGATTCTCTTAATTCCCTCCAGGATGTGGACCGTTAGAAATCCTTGAAGTCCTTCTCCTCAAGAAGAATCACCTCTTCGGATTTGTCCTTACCGGCTTGAACCGAACCGGGTTTTCGGCGCGGGGCTGCGGCCGAGGCAGGCTGCTGTCGAAACGTTTCTGCGGTCTGCCTCCTTGCGCCCT
>JALOPA010000339.1 GCA_025454125.1 Thermodesulfobacteriota bacterium | reverse complement strand
GGAAAGTCCCTTTCGGCAGCCACCAGGGCATGCTATCGTCCTATTCGCTGATCCGCCCTTTCCTCACATTGCGTCAAGATGTCGGTCTTGAAGCAATCCTCTCCGCACCTCTTCGGAGTCTTCCCCGGATCGATTTCTTGCACAGAACCCTGGCAGATGTAGCTTTTCCCTTCTGTGCGCTCCATGCCCCAGGCTCGGAGGTCCACCCGGAAATTCCCCACTGGAACCTCAACGCAATAGTTCCCGTCGCTGTCGGTCTTGGTTTCGACAAGGGCCAGGTCTTTGTCGTGGCGCCACGCATTCACGCTGACGCCGGCATAGGGAACCTGCTTTGAATCGATCGGGCTTTTCATCCAGACCTTTCCCTGGATACAAGTCTTGACGGAATCGGCCGGTCCACCCTGGATCTGAGGGGCTCCACAGGCCAAGCATAAAGCCAGAAGGGCACAGGGCGTCACATAACGAAGGCATTCACTCCTTTTCATACCTTTACTCCGTATGTTCTCATTCAGGTTTGGGAGAGGCACGCCCCTCAGGGCAGCGGTGTTGTTGCGTGATAGGGTCTGTCCGTTTCTTGCTCAATCATACCGGTGCCGGATACCTACCGTCAACAAGGATTCCACGTCCTGATCACCATCAGTAATGGCCTGGATAAATTTCGGTGGATGTCAGCTCGCCGAAGAACGGATCTCCAGCTTTTCGCCAAAGCGAACGAGCTCTGCAAGCGATGGGGCGCCCATCTTTTTCATCACACGGCCACGGTGCACCTTGATGGTCTTTTCGCTCGTCCGAAGCTCGAAGGCAACCTGCTTGTTCAGCATCCCGGCGACCACGAGCCGGAACACCTCGCGCTCCCTTGGGGTGAGAGTCTCCAGCCTGGACCGGAGGGTTTTGATTTCACTTTGCTCTTGCCGCAGGCGGCGGTGCTTTTCGATCCCCCGTGAAACCGCATCCAGGAGTTCCCTGTCTTCAAAAGGTTTCTGGAGGAAATCCATGGCGCCGGCTTTAAGGGCCTTGACACTCGCAGGTACCGTCCCATGGCCGGTGATGAAAACGATAGGAAAAGAAATCCCTTTTTCGGCCAGGCGGTCCTGGAGTTCGAGACCACTCACTTTCGGCATCTTGATATCGAGAACGAGGCACCCGGGCGCATCAGGGTGGCTGAAACCCAGGAACTCAAGAGCTGACGCGAACGTCTTCGCGTCATGGCCGGCCGATCGAAGCAGACGCTCCAGAGCTTTTCGCACGGACGGATCGTCGTCGACCACGTATACAAAAGGCTTTTCCTCTGTCACGACGAATCTCCCTGGTGTGCCGGCAGCGTGAAGGCGAAGGTGGCGCCGCCTTCCGGGTTGTTCCTAGCCTCGATGGTCCCTCCATGGGCCTTGATGATCGTCTGGCTGATGGAAAGCCCCATGCCCAATCCCTCGGGTTTGGTTGTGTAAAAGGGTTCGAAAAGACGCTCGATGTTGCTTTCGTCGATGCCGGTCCCGAAGTCCGTCACAGACGTCTCTACAATCGCGCTGTCCGCCATGGCGGTTTTCACGGTGATTTTCCGTTGAGTCTGCGGCGAATCTTTCATGGCAGCCGCGCTGTTCAGAATCAGGTTCAGGATCACCTGCTCCAGTTGGATGCGGTCCCCGCGGACCATCTTCAACTCCGGGCTCAATTCCATGGTGATCGACAATCCCGGCAGCAGGGATTCACCCTTAATAATGCCAAGGACCTCTTGAATCGTATCGTTGAGATTCAGGATTTCCTCACCGGGCTTTTCTTTCTTCACAAGGGTCCTTACTTTCCGCACCACATCGCTGGCCCGCCGGTCGTCCCGGACGATGTCTTCAAGGATCTGCCGGACTTCGCTTGTATCCGGTTCGGCCTGGGAGAGAAATCGCTGGGCAGCCTCCGCATTGCTCAAAATCGCCGTGAGCGGCTGGTTGATCTCGTGAGCCAGCGAGGTGGTCAGTTCCCCCATGGTGGCGATCCGGCTCACGTGGGCCAGTTCTTGTCTGCGCTGCACAGCCTCGGCCTCGGTCTTGAGGCGCCCCGTAATGTCCCGGGCCGCCGAATAAATCAGGTTGCCCGCAGGAGCGGAAGTCCATTCCAGCCAGCGGTAGGTGCCGTCTTTGCAGCGATAGCGGTTTTGAAATGAAAGCACTTTCCGCTGCGAGGCCAGAGCGAATAGGGCGTCCCGAGTCCTCGCCAAATCCTCAGGGTGGACAAAGTCCAGAAACTGCTTTGCCGTGAGTTCTTCCCCGCTGTAGCCAAGTACCTTTTCAAAAGACGGGTTCAGGCGCAAGAAGTATCCTTCCGTGTTCGCAATGCACAAAAGGTCCAGACTGACGGTGAAGAATTGGTCCAGTTCTTCTGTTTTCTGCCGGAGCGACTCCTCGGCCACCCTCTTGCGCCGTTTCTGTACCAATAACCCGGCGATCAGGAAGAACTGCGCTACGATAAAGGCCAGGCCGCTGATGAGGTAATACTTGAAGTCCCAAAGAGTGGGCTCCTTATTGATGACGATACTTCCCTTCGGCAACGCGCTCTCGCTCAAGTTCCAGTGTCTGAGCTGCCGCCAATCGAACATCGGCAGAGGGGGCACATCCAGAAACTCAAGAATGTTCTTTGTGGTCGGGTTGCCTCTGAGGATATCCAGCGCCAGTTCACCCGCCCGAGTTCCGACATACTCGAAACTGATCAGAGAGCCCCCGGCGATGCCGTAGCCCAGCACGACGTCGTACAGCCCAAAAACCGGCACCCTGGAGACCTCCTCCAGCCTTCTTCCTACCTCCCGGGTGGTGTAGTTTTTTCCGGTCACGTCAGCCGCAAAGCCCATGAAGAAGACAATGGTCTCAGGAGGAGCGCTGGAGACCGCGGCCAGAATCTCATCCAAAGGCAGGTTGCTCAAGTAACGAAATTCCAGGCGACCCTCCCATTTCTTGAAGTCCCCGCGCGCCAAATCCTCTACCTTTCTGTCCAATTCATGAGCGCCGCTTACGACAAAGACGCGTTTTGCATCCGGAACAAGGTTCAACGCGATTTCAAGAGTGCCGACGACGTCCCGATTGACAAGATGCTGGATAATGCGCCGCTCCGTCTTCGGCAGCTCAATGCCGGGCGGCATATACAGTCCCAGGATGGGAACATCGGGAAAGATCACCCGACCTTCGTTAAGCACGAAACGCAGCGCCTCGGGGTAAAGAGTGATGATCACATCGATCTTGCGATGGCCGTATCGAAGCCGCAGCAACTCAGCCAGACGCTGAATGTGCTCAGGGCCGGGGTTGCGCGCTAGGTCCAGGTATTCAAGGAATTGGTTTCTGATGCCCACCCCGCCCGCATCCAAAGCTGCCCTAAGTCCACGATCGGTCAATTCGAAAATGGGCACGTTGGATTCCAAAGCATGCAGGATCAGGACGTTCTTTTGGCTAAGCGGGTTTTGAGGCTGAGCCTGGGCGTGGGTGGGGACCGGGCACGATAGGAGTCCACAGATCAGTAAGATAAGAAAAATGTGAAGCCGAAGCGCAAATCTTCTGCCCTTGAGCAATTTCTGGATCATTGGTCTCCGTGATCTTTCTTCATATGTTTATCATATATCAGGAGATGGCGCCAGCAGTCAACGGAACAGGCTCGTCCTTTGGAAGGATGGTCCGCTCATCGGACATAGCGGACCTCCCGAATTTTGAGTTAGGTTTATCCTCGGAGTGGACGGCCTCAGCGTGTGGTGCCTTCCTGCGTGGGGCGGCCCGCCAGAAAATCCTCTATCTCCTGTTTGTTCTGTGCGACAACCTTGGCGGCGGCCGTCATAAGAAGCTGCCGGTCGCACTCGGATTTCAGCTTAAATCGGGTCGGGATCTCTGAGATGCGCTCCATCACGGCTGTCGGTGAATCCAGCGGCGGCGACTCCTCGCGGCAAACCTGGGGCAGATCGCTGAGGTCCTCCTTCCACTGTGCATCGGTGTGGCGCAGGAAGATCACTCGCAGGGTTTGATTGTCGGGGAACACTCCCTCGATCTGCATGCTGCGGTAGAACAGGGCCGAATAAGCCGTAGCGCGTTCCTCCATAATGCCACTGATTCGGGAAAACTCGTAACTGCCCAGGGTCCACGGCTCCGCGCGCTTGGTCAGTTTCCGGTAACCCACGGAGAAGGGGTAGGAACTGTCAAAGGCTATAATCAGGGCTCGGCGAGACTTCTTAGCCTGCAGCT
>JALOPA010000338.1 GCA_025454125.1 Thermodesulfobacteriota bacterium | reverse complement strand
GAGCTTGGAGAAACGGAGGTTCTCTCTCCGGTGAAGATTGTGATCTACAGAATCACGCAGGAGGTGCTGAACAATGTCGCGAAGCACAGCCACGCCAGCCACGTGACCCTTCGCCTTATGAAAAAGGACCACGGAATGGAATTCAGCATCGAGGACAACGGCATCGGTTTCGACCCTGAGGAAAGAATCGCCAAAAGGGCTCCCTGGGGAGGTTTGGGGCTTTTGAGCATCAAGGCGCGGACCGATCTCTCAGGGGGAAGTTTCGCAGTCGAATCCACGATGGGCAAAGGCACCGCTGTTCGGGCAACATGGAGAATTGAGGATTGATGATTGACGATTGAATTACAAAACCCAATCCGCAATCAACAATCGCCAATCATCAATCCATCTTAGGGGGTCTTCAATCATCAATATCTATTCGGGGCTGCGAATATGCTAAACGTGTTGCTTGTCGAAGACAATAGGATCTATCGGGATATATTCGAAGACAACCTTCGTCAGTATTTCCCGGGCATCTCTGTTTCCGAAGCGGGGAATGCCGACGAAGCCATGCAGAAGATCGGGAGCACGCCGCCTGATCTCATCTTCATGGACATCCGTTTGCCTGGAATGAATGGCCTCCAGCTGACTCAGAAGATAAAAAAGGACTTTCCAAAAATCCCGATTGTCATCGTAACAGGATATGATTTGCCGGAGTACCGTGAGGCCGCTTTTCAATATGGAGCGGACGGCTTCTTAGTCAAAGAGTCGTTACAGTGGGAAGAAATTGCGGCCCTTGTCAAATCGATCCAGCAGAGGGGCTAAGGTTCCCTGCTCTGCAGAATGGATCTTTTTGACCGGGGTTTTGCCGTTTTGGATCTTGTAGACGTTCATACTGAGCGGTTGGGCTCATCGAGAGTAAAACCTGTCGGATGGAATGATCTCCTAGCGAGCGCCCCGTCCTCTCCCAATTAGGCGCAGCTTCCCCTGCATCTTCAGTTGAGCCAGACCTGGACAGAAGACAAGGACTGAGGGATAATACGCAATATAGTTTATGTCCCTGTTTTCACGAGGGCGAACACACGCGACCGAAACGGCGGTGTGAGGAAAGGATGTCTCCAAATGGACATCTTGCGAGTGTTCCCGGGAATGGCTATTTGGTAGAGAGAGGCGCAATTATCGCGGGGAGGAGGGTTACAAGCCATGTTAAATCGGATGACTCTCTTGGATTCTAGAGTGGTCAAGCTCATGGACACGCTTTACCGACAGGGGACGATGCGAGCTGTGGTGATCGTCATGGTGATGGCTGTTTCTCTGGTGTTCCCGTGCTGGGCTGACGATGATTTCAAAGAAGGGGCTCAAAATGTCGGCCAGGGCTTCAAGCAAATGGGGGAAGGCACAGTCAAAGCCGTAAAGGAAGCGGGCAAAGAAGTCGGTCAGGCCTTCAAAAAAGGAGGAACAGAAGTCGGTCAGGGCGTGAGCAAGGCGGGAAAGGCCACAGGCGAACAGGCAAAGGAGACGAGCAAGTCCGTCGGCCAGTGGTTCAAAGACGTGGGCAAAAAGACCGGCGAAGCCTTCAAGAAGCTGGGAAAGGAGATCAAGGACTTCTTCACAGGTGATTGAATCCCTTGAGGTGCATTCCGCGCGGCTTGCCACGAATTCGTCATACCGGCGAAAGCCGGTATCCAGAAAGCCTGACTGGATTCCCCCGTATCATGTACGGGGCCCATGATGCGCAGGTTCTCATCGCGAGAGGATTTGGCTCGGAGGCCGTAATGAAGCAGTACTACAGGGAGCGCTTTGAAGCGCAGCAACGGATCGCCGGTAAACTGGCCTCCACCCTGGAGGTGAACGAGATCCTCGAAATGCTGAGGGAGGAGATACGCTATCTGGTCCCCTCAGCCATGGAGGCCTGCATTCTGCTTCTTGACCCGGACGCCAAGAACTACACGCGACCACTTCAGTGCGCCCTCTACGGCCGACCTGTCAACTGCCTGTCCTGCAAGCGAAACCGCGCAGCGGTTCAGAAGGCTCGGGACAGGAAAAAGGGGATCGTCATTTCCAAGAGCGAGCCCATCCTGCGGCACGAGGGGACAAGTGTGGAAACCGGGCCTGAGGCTGCGATCCCCGTGTTCGTGGACGGAGAGACCGTGGCGGTGGTCAATGTGGTCGCCAAGCCCGGTACCCGGTTCTCCAACAAGGACTTCCATTTCATCAAGGATATCTCTGAAACCGTGGCCTATACCATTTTGAACGCAAAGAGGCACTGGGAGACGACTCAGGAGAAGATCAAGATCTCCCGAATGCTTGACCACCTGTCCCCCTTTGTGCCCCAATCCGTGAGGAGCATCGTGGAGGACGACCCTGCGCAGCTCAAGCAGGACAAGGAGCGAAAGGACGTGACGGTCCTGTTCTTGGACCTGGAGGGATATACACGACTCACGGCCAACCGGCCTGAGGCCGAGGTGAACGAGATCGTGGAAAAGGTCTTTTCCCGTTTTGTGGACCCCATTCACAGGTCGGGCGGGGATATCAACGAAACGGCCGGAGACGGCCTCATGATCATTTTCAAGAACGATGATGCCAAGACCAATGCGGTTCATGCGGTGCGGGCCGCCCTGGACATTGCGGAGAGGAGCAGCGAACCCGCGTTCGGGGGCACAGCAGGCCTTGAACCCATTCATGTCAACATGGGGATCAACTCCGGATCCGCCCTGGTGGGCATGACCCGGTTCAAGGGGTCGACGAGCACGCGGATGACCTACACGGCCACGGGTCGGGTCACCAATATCGCGGCTCGGCTCTCGGACCTGGCCAAGAAGGGGGATATCCTTATTGGTGAGGAAACGGCGAGACTGATTGCGGGCCTCTGGCCGGTCTTTGACCGGGGGAAAGTCATGCTCAAAGGGATCGATACGCCATTGCAGGTGTACTCCCTGCGATCACCTCCCCCTTGACCTACTGCCTGCTCTGCAGGATGGCCCTTTTGACCAGGGTTTTGGCGATCTCGATCTTGTAGGCGTTCATGCTGAGAGGTTTGGCGTCTGCGAGCGCCGCCTCTGCGGCATCCGCCGCCGCCTGTTCATCTACCAACTTGCCGACAAGCATCTTTTCAGCTTTGGTTGCTCTTACCGGCCCGGCCGCCACAGCGCCCAGGGCGATGCGTGCATGCGTGCACACCCCATTGTTGAGTGTAATGACGGTTGCCACGCTCACAATCGCAAAATCCACAGGCTTCCT
Source organism: Thermodesulfobacteriota bacterium (assembly GCA_025454125.1). The sequence goes on along the minus strand of JALOPA010000338.1, from coordinate 2,691 downwards.
TAGGGTGAACTTGAGAAATACCTGCTTCGACTGGTCCGCAACTGAAGGCACTTCGACGCCTGTCACCAGCTCGCCTCGCTTCAGGCTGTTTCCCATGGGATTGTAGAAGTCCGTCACCACTATTTTTCTTTCACCTTCCGGGCCCGCAGTTGTGATTTGCCCATCCAGCGCAGACAGCGCCACCGCTGTGTCCGAGGGGCAGACGGCAAAACATTTTTTTGCACCCATCAACGCGTGATAGCGATTGTCGCCTTTCACGGCAAGACAGGGCGCCTTGCCTTTGCGGGCGCAAAGGATAGGGCCTCCAATGTGGCGCGGATACCGGTAGTACCAGCAGCGCACATCCTGGCAGAGGTTTCCGCCGATGGTAGCCGCGTTCCGGATCTGAGGCGTGGCCACGGTGCGGGCTGCCTCTGCAAGCACAGGGTAACGTTCATTCAATAGAGGGGAGTTCACGATTGCCGAGAGCTTTGCGAGCGCTCCTATCCGCAGGGTGCCCCTGCTTTCAACAATCTTGTCAAGCCCTGAAATGGGCTTGATGTTGACAAGGGCCTCCGGAAACTCGAAAAGGTTGTCGGCCTTGAGCGTACCAAGCAGATCCGTGCCGCCTGCGTTGAGAAGGGCTCTGCCGCCATATTCCGCCAACAGGCCGCAGGCTTCCTTGACCGATCGCGCATTGAAGTGAATGAAGGGTCTCATGCGACACCTCCTTTGTTCGGCCGCGGCTCGATTTTCCCGAGCGCCTTGAGCACCCTCTCGGGTGTCACCGGATACTCGTGGAGCCACCGGCCTACGGCATTGGAAGCGGCCATGAGGATCGCCGAAGGACCTGGAGACGTGGCCACCTCGCCTATGCCCACGGCGTGGAAACGGTGGCTGGCAAAGGGGGTTTCGAGGACCACGTTGTCGATCTCCGGCAACTCGGCAAAGGTCCGCCACTTGTAGTCGATCATGTTGGCATTCAGGGTTTGGCCCGTACCCTGATCGATCACCGTCTCTTCGAACAGAGCGCTGTCGATGCCTGCGGACCCAAGACACCCGTTGAGCTGCCCCTCGAGCCCCTGGGGGTCGATGATCTGCCCCGCATTTGTTGCGTTCACCACACGCACCAGCGTGACCTGGCCGGTTTCCGTGTCCACCTCCACCTCTACAAAAGACATCATGCAGTTGGACAGGGTGTAATCCGGATCGAAGCGGCCGTAGCCTGTGCACGTGCGGTCAATCCCCATGGCCTTCCACGGGAGTCTCCTCTGGGGGTTGCTCTTCACAAACACCACGCCGTCTTCCGTGTCGAGATCCTCCGGGGCCGCTTCAAGCCTTGGAGCCACGAGTTCAAAGAGTTTGCGCCTTGCGTCTTCTGCAGCCGCAATGATCGCGCTCCCTATGGCATAGGTTCCTCGGGACCCTGCCGGCCCGAACTCATACGGGGTGAAGAGCGAATCCGCAGGCCCGAGCGACACCTTCTCGATGGGCACCTGGAGCACTTCCGCCACCATCTTGACGAAGTTGGTTCTCTGACCGGTCCCGTGCTCGGTGACGCACGAGAGGACCATGGCAGACCCATCCGGATGGAGCCGCACATAGGCCTCGGAAGCGTCCTCGCCGATGTCGGCGTTTCCGTGGACCCCCACGCCCACGCCCCGCCTCTTCGTCCCGTTTACGTGGGAGGGTCTGAGCCACCCCTTCCATTTTTCCTTCCAGTCGAAGCGCTCGGCCCCTTTTTCCATGGCCTCCGAATAGTCCACGCCTCGGTAGGTGTACCAGATGCCGTCCCGCCAGATATACCCGTCGCCTGGCTTCACGTAGTTTTTCTTGAGAAACTCAAAGGGGTCGATATCGAGTTTCTCCATGGCCAGGCTCAGAAGCGGGATGAGGATGCACTTGAGCTCCTGGCCGCCGAAGCCTCTCACGATGCCCGAGGCATTGCGGTTCGTGCACACGATAACGGGCTTCAGGTTCCAGTTGGCGCACCGGACCATGATCTGAACCTCGCCGCAGCCCACGGCAACCTGCGACTGGGTGGTCATGGAATAGCAGCCCGTGTCGATGACCCACCGGCCCGAGACGGCCGTGACCGTGCCGTCCTTTTTCATGCCCACCTTGGCGCTCATGCGAGAGCCCGGTCTCAGGGTGAAGGCGGCAAGGTGTTCTTCCTTGGTCATGCACACCTTCACCGGCTTGCCTGTGGCCTTGCTCAGGAGAACCGCGTGAGACTGAACCTGCCACGACATGAACTTGGACCCGTAACTGCCCCCGCAGGGTCCGCCGATGCTTCGCACCTCCACCTCCCGGTTGAACACGTGGAAGAGCGTCACCTTGTCCATGTACGAAGCCTGGTTCGACACCCACAGGGTCACCTTGTTCGGATCTTCCCACAGGGCAATGGCCCCGGGAGCTTCTGGGGGAAGGGGGTTCGGGATGTTCTCGTACGAATAGGTCCCTTCTGTGATCACATCCGCTTCTGCAAATCCCTTGTCCACATCGCCCATGACCACTTCTTTGAGGCTCTTGGGACCGAAAAAGGGAACGCCGGGAGTCACCACGTTGCCGGGGAATTCCTCGTAGAGTTGCGGCGCTCCGGGCTTCAGGGCCTCCTCCATGTCGAAGACGTGCGGCAGCACCTCATACTGCACATCGATGAGGCGAAGGGCCTCATCGGCGATCTCTTCGCTTGTGGCGGCCACCAGCGCC
>JALOPA010000337.1 GCA_025454125.1 Thermodesulfobacteriota bacterium | reverse complement strand
CGCCCTGATCACGACTGCGGACTTCATCACGCCGCCGGTGAACGATCCTTACACCTTCGGCCAGATTTCAGCGGCCAACTCCATCAGCGACGTCTATGCCATGGGGGGAAGACCCTTGACCTGCCTCAATCTGGCCATGTTCCCGGCCAAGAAGCTTGAGCCGGAGGTGCTCCACCAGATCGTGGCAGGGGCCCTGAGCAAAATCACGGAATCCGGCGCCGTGCTCGCAGGAGGCCACACGATCGAAGACGACGAGCCCAAGTTCGGCCTGGCTGTGACAGGCATCGTCCACCCCAGGAAGTACTGGAGCAACAGGGGAGCAAGGCCCGGGGATGTGATCATCCTCACAAAGCCTATCGGCAGCGGCGTGATCTTCAACGCCAACATCAAGAAGCTGGTTTCGGACCAAGCCATGAAGGAGTGCATCGACAGTCTCACCACGCTCAACCGGAAAGCGGCCGAGGCCGGTTTTGAAGTGCACGCGGCAACGGATATCACCGGTTTCGGCCTGGCAGGTCACTGTTATGAAATGGTCAAGGGGTCACAGGTTGCCATGGAATTCACCATGCACCGGATTCCCGTCATGAAGGAAGCCCTGGAGATGTACAAGAAGGGTGTCACCACGGGAGTGAACAACTTCAATCGGGAACTCGTTGCCGGGGCCATCCGATTTGAAAAGGACTTGCCCCCGTGGCACAAGGAGATCGTCTATGATCCGCAGACGAGCGGAGGACTTCTCCTGTCGGTGCCTGCGAGCCAGGGCGAGGCGCTTCTGAAGGCCCTCGAAACGGCAGGCGTCCGTTGGGCCTCCCTGGTCGGCGAGGTCAAACCTCTCAGGGACAATGCTCATCTGATTTTCAAGTAGTTTGGGCCCTACACTGTCTCACGTCTTTTATCCGCAGGAAAGTATTTCCCAAGCCATTTCGTGCTTGATCTCAATGTCTGTTCGTGATTGAAATGGACGCGAGAGGAACTCCTGCGTGGAATTCATCAGCTGCAACAGCAAGAAGTCAAAACCGAAGGTTCATGTCACGGTCTGCAACGCATGTAAGCGCCGGCGATCGTGCGACGACTACTCCCGCTACCGGCAGCCCCTCCTGTTCCCTGATCTGCCTCTCCCCGGGGACGCAAAGAAGACGAGAAAGAAAAGAGCCCGCGTTAATCCTGCAGACCCCACGAAAAGGCAGGAACAGCTTGGGATGGAGAAGCTCTTTGATCGGGGGTAGCCCGGATCAATGAAGCGCGCTTTCGATAGCTCGAATCACTTTTGCAGCATCCAGTTCTTCCAGACAGCGGCTTTTGCTTTGCCGGTGATGGTCGCAGCCCTCCTCGTGGCAAGGCACGCAGTCGCCCTCGCCCTGAACCAGCACCACATTCCTGACGTGTTGGGTACCCGTTCGCTCAAAAGGGTTTCGGTCTTCTCTGAAGCCGTGAGGCCAGGGCGCCCACTTCACGGGATTGGTTGGACCGAAAAGGGCCACCGTCGGCGCGCCGGTGGCTGCGGCGAGATGGGTGACCGCCGTGTCCAGCCCCACGTAGACCCTGCATGATCTGATCAGTTTTGCCGTTTCCGAGAACTTGAGCTTGCCGGTGAGATCCACTGCCTTCACAGAGCAGGTCTGCATGAACTGTTGAACATATCCCTCCTCTTCCTTGTCGCTGCCTCCCACGATGACAATCCGGAGCCCCATAGCATCCAGGTGCCTGGCCACTTCCTGCCAACCCTCCATCGTCCATCGCTTGTAAAATCGGAGTGGCACCATGTGAAACACAGCGTAAGAGGTTGCCTGCCAAGGAAAGGGCAAAAGAAGTTTGAGGGTTTCAGGAGCATGCCCGGATTCTGGAACAACGACATCGTAGTGGCGATGGATGTCGAGGGCATCGCAGAGTCGGAGGTTTTGGACCACCGTGTGGGTGTCCCAGTCGTCCAGCTCAACCCAGGCCTGTGTGACCCGTCGTTTCCAGGCATCGTTGAGGCGATAAGGCGGAACAAGCGAAACCCGGTTGCGGGCCGCCCAAAAAGCGTTCAGGATCGGCCGATCGCTGGTGAGGGTCGAAACGGCCAGGTCATAGTGTCGAAAGATCTTTTTTACCAGACCGGCGTACTCTGAAAAGGGGGGATCCTGATTTACCGTGATCACATGGTTCAGATCCGGGTTCCCGTCCAGAATGCCCGCGGTCCAATTGTACACGAGGGCGTCGATTCGGGCATCAGGATAAGCCAAGCGAAGAGAGCGAAGGAGCGGGGTGGTCAGGAGAACGTCCCCGATGTGGCGTGTGGCGATCAGGAGAATGCTTTGCGCAGGGAATTTCATCGTGATTTCTTGCCCGATGCAAAGGGTGAATCAGGGCTTGAACACTTTGAGTTTCAACTCTTTTATCGGTCTGAAATGCTTTGCATTGCTGGAGACGAGCGTCATTTTGTTCTCGGCGGCAGTTGCGGCAATGACCGCATCCCCTGCTCTCAGACCATGCGAGAGGGCATACTCTTCGACATAAATCAGAGCCCGATGCCCGATATTTTGGGTAAGGGGCAAGACCACGAAGCCAAAGGTGGAAAGAAAATCATGGGTTCTATGGTGCTGTTCACTGTCTTTTGCAGATTGGAGCAATTCCATATAGGAGAAAACCGACAGGAACCTTTGCTCTGCCTGGTCGATCAGGCGAGCAGCCTTCGCGTTTCCCCGTTGAATCCAGATGAAGATATCGGTGTCAAACAGCATCCAGTCGAGACCTCCTTAATGCTTCCATCTGCTGGGATACGGATCGATCTTCCCCTGCGCTCATCCCGAAATAGGGGTGATCCTCGACCTTGACCATCCGCCTGCCGCCTTCGGGGTAAATGGTCCCTTTGACCCTGCCGTGGTAAAGAAGAGTAACCTTTTCTCTCTTCTCCAGAGCTTTGAGCACTTCATTCATTTTATATCTCAAGTCAAGAACGGTCGCTTTCATGGGCGCCTCCTATTTCTGCATAGGTAGGCTATGCATTTTTTAGAAAAGAGTCAAGTCCTTTGTACGTAACAGTTGAGTTCTTTGAAATGAATGGCTCAGGCCATGGGGGTCCCTCGTGAAAACTGAAATGACGCAGAGGGATGCGATCAAATAGCCATTGACTTTTGGATGGTTCGCCGATACGTCTTAGGCCAAGAGGAGCCGCGGCTATGGCTGAATCTTCTTCGCGCAAGAAAGCCATCCTTATGGCCTGCCTGATTTCTTTGGTCACCGTTTTTCTGATGGCTTCCCTTGATCAATCCGATTTCTTCAAAACTTACGAACTCAAATCCATGGATCTCTTCCAGCGCTTTCAGTCTCCCGTGGAAAACACGGAGGTCTTGATGCTGGAAATCGGCCAGCAGGACTTGACAGACCTGAGCGAAAAGGGAATCCAGTGGCCCTGGCCCAGGCAGGTCTATGCGCCAATCATCGAGGTCTGCGCGAAGGCAGGAGCAAAAGGGATCATTTTCGACATTCTTTTCAGTGAACCCTCCTCGTATGGGAAGGAGGATGATCTGGCTTTGGCCGAGGCGATCCGGGAAGCGGGGTCCGTGTTCCTGCCCATGAGCCTGCGTTCCAAGACATCCGCAAACCAGGCCGCACCCTCCCTGTCGCGTTTTGGGATCAGGCGGCCTGAATCAGCGCCCGAGTTCATAACAGCGAAGTCTTCTGTTCTTCCGGTACCCGAGTTTGTCGGAGGAGTCAGGGGCCTGGGAAACGTGATCCTTTTGCCGGACAGGGACGGGGTGTACAGGGATGTCGCCCTGTTTTCCCGGTTCGAAGAATTCCTTTTCCCCTCGTTGACCGTGGCTCCGCTGCTGGAACGATTGGAAATCAAGGAAGGGAAGGTTTTGATGGATGGCAGGACCCTGTTTCTCAATTGTGATGGGCAGCTGATGCTTCATTTTTACGGGAAGGATTTCCAGTTTCCCAAATTGAACGCTCTGGACATCTTCTCGGCCTACCAAAGCCCGGAAGACCCTCAATCCCTGAAGGGGAAGGAAGCCATCAAGGATCGGTATGTGATCGTGGCGCTCACAGCGCCCGGACTCTATGATCTCAAACCCACGGCCGTTACCTCCGTATCGCCGGGCGCTTACGTGCACGGGATCCTGCTGACCAACCTCCTGCGGGGGGACCACCTCCGGGAAGTCAGTGGAGTGTGGAAATACGCGCTCATGTTTCTCCTGGGAAGCTTTCTGGGTTATGCCATCCTTGTGAACGTGTCATTCTGGAAGAACACGATCCTGTTTCTGGTTTTTGTCCTGGGATGGCCGGCCCTGGCCTCATGGTCTTTTTTCGCACAGGATTTTTGGATGGGCTTTCTCCCCTTCGAGGTGGCGTTTTTCTTGGTCTTCGGTATGACCTCCACCTACAGCTACAACACGGAGGGGAAGAAAAGGAGGGTGATCCGGCAGCTCTTCTCCTGCTACATGTCGGAAGTGCTCGTGAAAGAGCTGGAGTCCAACCCTCAGAAAGCGAAGCTGGGCGGTGATCGCCGGTTCATCACCATTTTCTTTTCCGACCTGGCCAATTTCACGACCCTGTCGGAGCGCTTCGAACCCGAAAGAATCGTGAGCCTCTTGAATGAATATTTCACGGAGATGAGCCAGGTGATTCTGGATTCCCAGGGAGTCATCGACAAGTACCAGGGGGACGGGATCATGGCGTTCTGGGGAGCGCCCATCGCTCT
>JALOPA010000336.1 GCA_025454125.1 Thermodesulfobacteriota bacterium | reverse complement strand
GGTCCCTCCAAAACCCAGAGCGCTCACGCCGGCACGCCGGGGGCTTTCCGTAGAGTGATGGACCCAAGGGCGGGGCTCTGTATTGACATACAGAGGATTACCCGGATGGCAAAGACCGGGGTTGGGCTTTTCGACACCAAGGGTCGGCGGCTGCACTTTGTGGTGAAGCGCCAAGACCGCTTTCATCAGGCTCGCAACCCCTGCGGTGGATTTCGTGTGTCCGATCATCGATTTCACGGAACCGATGGCACAACTGCCTTCCCGGGCTCCAGCCTCTTTAAAAACGCGAGTTAAGGACTCAACCTCCGTGCGATCACCGACCACCGTTCCTGTCGCGTGGGCCTCGATCAACTCCACGGTAGCAGGGGACAAACACGCTTTCTCGTAAGCCCGTTTCAGTGCACGGACCTGTCCCTCGTGGGCAGGGGCCGTCAAACTCTTCCCTTTTCCGTCGCTGGCAGCACCTACCCCTTTTATGATAGCGTAGATCCGATCCCCATCCCGTTCGGCATCCGCCAACCGTTTCAACACGAGAACGACAATGCCCTCCCCCAAAATGATGCCATCGGCATTTTGGCTTAAAGGTGAGCATTGGCCCGTCGAGGACAACGCGTGCGTTTTGGAAAAGCACATGTAAGTGAAAGGGTTTTGCATGCAGTCTGAACCGCCCACGATGACGACATCGCTGGCGAGGGTCTCCAGCTCTCTGACCGCCAGATATAATCCCGCCAGGGAAGACGCGCATGCGGCGTCTACGGTGAAATTGGTGCCCCCCAGGTTGAAACGGTTGGCAATCCGGCCGGCGGTGACATTAGCCAATATCCCGGGAAAAGAATCCTCAGTCCACTCGGGCAACAGATCTTCGAAATGAGATATCAAACGATCAGCGTTCTTGTCGAAGAAGGTGGGCAAGGACGTTCGAAAGCCATATTGCTGGGCCAATTCCCCCGAGCCACTGATCCCGAGGATGACCGAGGTGCGCTCCCGGGCAAAGGGTCTTCGCTGGTAGCCGGCATTTTCAAGAGCCCATCGGGTAACTTCAAGGGTCAAGAGCTGAAGCGGCTCTATGGAATGAAGGGAATTTGGAGGCATACCATATTGGGCCGGATCAAAAGGGATATCCTCCAAGAACGCCCCCCACTTTGAATATAGTCTGTCTTTTGCCATCTTGTCTTGATCATAGTACCGTTTCCAGTCCCACCGATGCGGAGGGACTTCCCCGATTACACAGACTTTATTCAGAATGTTTTCCCAGTACGCCTGTGTCCCGAGAGCCTTGGGAAGAAGGCATGACATCCCGACGATCGCAACATCCGATGGCCTCGATAGGACTTCTTCAGGCAAAGAAACGGTCTCCCTTATGCCGAGCCTATCAATCCTTTCAGAGCTCCTAACGCAGATGTCGCTATGCAATTCCTCTATCTTGATAGTGTGTTCGCGCAGAGTCGAAAGCTGACCGATCAAGTAGAGCCCTCGCTCGTACTGGCCCCTTTCATCTAGCTGGATTAGCTTCGGTGCTCCCTGATCCATCTCACCGGTAGAATTCCTGATCAGCCCTTTGGATGCGATCCGCAACCGCCCCAGCTTCAGTCGACTCAAGCTCTCCTTTGTTTCCTCAAAGGTCGCTCTTCGTTTCGACAATCGGTCTTTGTGTTCCTTGAATGCCCTTGCAAACGGGTTCTTGATGCAGCGCTCTTCGTCACCAGGGCCGGATGAGAGCACGGTCGTCCTTTGACACTGTATTGCCTCCTGCTGATACCTTTTGACAATCGCGCCTGTTTCTACAGCCTCTTCGGTGAAGAGATAGGCGCTTCCTAGCTGCAACCCTATGCGAACGCCTCGGTCTGCCAGAGGTGCCGACATGGCGGCCACCATTGATGCGGAGAGGGCATCGTGGATGCCACCTGCAAGAAGCACATGGTATTCCTTGGGCCGATGGCTTCCTTCCAGATACTCCAAAAGCACTCGGATCATCGTCTCCCAAAGCGCAAACCCGCAAAGCGGCCCGATGTGTCCGCCGGACTCTCTGCCTTCAAAAACGAAACGCTTCAATCCTGCATCAAGGAACATCTTCAATAGGCCGGGGGAGGGGACATGAAGGTAGGTGGCGATGCCTTCTTTTTCAAGGTTCCTCGCCTGAGCAGTCTGTCCCCCCCCGATCAGGGCGAACGGCGGGTGATGAGCAATGACCACCTTCACCTGCTCTTTGTAGACTTCAGGGGGCAGGAAGCCCAGCATGCCGACCCCCCAGGGCCGATCTTGGAGAAGGGAGCTCGTTTCCCGTAGGATCTCCTCCAACTCATGGCCACGGAGCCACGCTGCTGCCAAGAAAGGAAGGGCTCCATGCCGAGCCACTTCATGGACGAAACGCGGGGTATCACTCACCCGGGCCATCGGTCCCTGTACAATTGGATACCGGGTGCCGTGCGACAACGCGAGGGGAGAGCCTTCAGCAAGAATCCTCTTGGTCCCGGCAAGTCGAAGATGGCTTTCCACCTCCCTGCGGATGCCTTCGACAATGCCGCTCACGGTGACGAAGCGCCGGGCCAGGGATGCTGCAAAGGCGACATCCTGCCCCAGCAAGTAAAGGGGATCTTTCGCTGAATCTATCCCAACACGCTCAGCAAAGGCCCGGCGCCATGCTGCAATCTTTTCTTTTTCAGAAAGTGAGCTGTCGGCAATCGATTCTTCGATATCCTGGAGTTTCTTGATTTCAGATGATCCAAGGCGCGAGCATACCCGGTAGATGCAGCCGATTTTTTCACCGAGGCAGATCGTGTCTGTCCCCTCCATGCTGGAGATCCTGGTCTTGATGGCTGCTGGAACAGGGGACTCTCGTGCGAGCGAGAGCTGGCTGTCGAGGACAATGCCCGCCGCTCCCGCGACACGGCAGGCTGCTGCCGTGTGTAAACCGATGCCACCCTGGGCATAAATGGGCAGACGGAGGTGCTTCAGGAACCGCTGTAACAAAATGAAAGTCGTCTCCTCAGAAACCCGTCCACCTGCTTCGTTTCCCTTTGCAATGATTCCTTGAACACCAGCCTTTTCGGATCCTATCGCTTCCTCCAGGCATACCGCTTCCACCAGGACGCTCATTCCTCGCTCTCGGAAGAAACGCACCTGCATCGGCATGGTCTCGGGCTCATCCCCTGAAAGGATGATCAGCTTACATTGGGAGGGCATGCGGGAAAGAAGGGGTTCCAGCCATGACTTCGCGTCACCGTTCACCCGGATGGCGAAATCGTTTCTCGTATAAGAGCCTGTTTTCTGGATTTGACTTTCCGCTGCAGAAAGATCTCCACAGTACTGAAGATCCAGCACCCCGATCGCACCAGCCCTGCTCCCCGCAATGGTGATACCCGGATCGCCGAGACCAGCTAGGCTACAGGTGAGGATGTGGAATTCTTGCATCAAGTCCATGTTGAGCAGCCTTTCTGGCTTCAGGGGGTGTTAGGCAAAAACTCCACTTCTGGCGAAAGGTCTCTTTCTCGGCGCCCTGGGTCAGACAAAGAGAAAGGGGCATACAATATTCTAGAACCCGCAGATCAGCAACTCGCCCAAACTAAAAACTAAAGAGCAATTCGCATGCCAGAAAGACAGGGCCAAAAGGTTTTTTTTGCCCATTATTTCAGCCACTTATTCTTCAGAAAGAACTGAAACACGCAGTATGAAATAATCTACCACGAGATTGTGCAAAATCCTTCCTAAAAGTGGAAATGGATTACACATCTTCCTCTTATAAAAGAATACCGACCTTTAGACCTTTCATCCCTGATTCCAAGGAACCCTGATCACAGGGCCATAGCCTTGCGAGCTTTGCTTTCCCGCTTCACCGATAAGCTTGCCCCTGTGGCAGCAACAAGCATCACTGGTCAGGGGGTCAAACTCATCCCATCGGGGAAAACCTGCTCCCCATGTTCGCTACAGCCGCTTGAAACGTCCTGCAAAAAGTGAAAAACCCTCCGAAGGCCCAATGGCTGTTCATGGTCTTAAGAGTCTTGTCAGGTCTTACCAGTTCTTCGGCGATGGCCTCCAGGGAAGGTCCTAATTCGAGAAATCGCCCCATACGGGAATCGCTATTTCGGGTTTTTCCAAATAACCTGTCCTAAGCTTGAGAAATCCACGGTATCTTCTTTCACCGTTGGGGACACTCATGAACCGGACCTCATAGACTTTTCCCGGTTCGAGCTCCACTATTTTGTAGCTCACCTGATCGGCGAGGCTGAAAC
>JALOPA010000335.1 GCA_025454125.1 Thermodesulfobacteriota bacterium | reverse complement strand
AAGCAGGGGTGCAACGGGTTCATCCAGAAGCCCTTCGGCGTGGCGGATCTGTCCAGAAAAATAAGAGACATCCTCGACAGACCCATGCCGCTGTCCTGAGGGCCCCCTGTTTCCGGCATGATCATTGCAGTATAGGAGATCAACAGGATGGTCCAAGACAAGGGTCGCGGAATTCGAACGAGGTATTAAACCATGGAACTGCATCGCAGAGCATTGATTGAAGAGAGCTACCCTCCCCTGCCCTATGGGCACCCCAGGCCCCGGTCTCTCTCGCCGGTGGGGGCCTTCCCGAAAGGGGACGGCCGGAGCCTGAACCTTCTTCTCGTCGAGCATGATCCGGCCTATGCCGCCCACCTCAAGGGCATTCTGGAAAAGGGCAAGAACCCGGGTCTGAAGATCGAGTGGACCGAGTGGCTGGATGCGGCGGCCCATCGCGTTCGAGAAGGGGGTGTGGACGCTGTTCTCCTGGACATCAGCCTCCCTGACATCTCCGGGATCGAGATCTTCAGGGCCATCCACCACGCGGCCCCGGAAGTCCCTGTGCTCATCCTTGCGGACCTGGACGATGAAACCGTCGCCTGCCGGATCATCCGTGAAGGCGCACAGGACTTTCTTTCCAAGCGCGCCATGAACCCCCAGCATCTTCACCGGTCCGTCCGCTTTGCCGTGGAACGCAGCAAAGCCAAGAAAGGTTCTGATAGAAAAAGAGGCCGTCTCTCTGGAAATTTGATCTCTGACTGGGAAACCCTTTCCGTGCTGCGCCCCTCTTTGGAGGAATGGAATCGGCCTCTTCCCGGTCTGCCGGTGCCTCTGGAGCGCATGGGACAAGACGCGGAATCCGCAACGCTCGGGCTCCACTCTGAAATCCCCTTCCCCCCTCTGGGTCAAACAACGAGGCTCCTCATGGTGGAACCCTCGGACAGAGACTACCGGAAACTGCGGGCTTGCCTCAAAGGGCATAAGGAAATACGGATGATTCGAACCAAAACGATCCGCAGCGCCCTGGCTTTTCTGACACGCCATGCCTTTGATCTCGTGTGCCTGGACTATTTCCTGCCGGACGGGAACGGGCATGACTTCCTGACCAAAGTCAAAGAATTGACGCTGGACACTCCGGTGGTGATCATCACCGGGCACAGCGACCCCGTGGCGGCGGCTCAAATCATTCAGGCAGGGGCATACGACTTTCTTCCGAAGCAGAATCTGAACCAGAGCCCTTTGCTTCGGGTCATTGGGAACGCACTGGAAAAGGCTCGATTTAGAAAGCAGCTCAAGGAGGCGCAGAGAAAAATCGTTGAGATGTCCGTTCTGGATGATCTCACCGGGCTCCCCAATCGCCGCGGCTTCATGGAAACCCTTGAAAAGGAGACTGGACGCGCCTGTCGCTATGGAACCCCTCTGGCCCTGTGCATGATGGACGTGGATGAATTCAAGAGAGTCAATGACACTTACGGCCATCAGGCGGGCGACATGGTGCTTCAGGAGCTCGGGAGCCTGCTCAGGAAGTCCATTCGCATGAGCGACACCGCCTGCCGCTATGGCGGAGAGGAATTTGCTTTGCTTCTGCCCAATACCGATCTTGGAGAGGCGATGATTCAGGCGGAACGGCTCCGGCGCATGATCGAGACCCATCGCTTCGAGTGGAAAGGGACCCCCTTCAGGGCCACCCTGAGTTTCGGTCTGACTCGCCTGAACAACGGAACGAACCCCTCTTCGCGGTCTCTCGTGGAGGATGCCGACAAAGCCCTCTACAAGGCCAAGAGAGACGGGAAAAACCGAGTGTTTGCCAATGAAGGGGATCAGCCCCTCTAGCCTGTGAGTTCGATGATCTTGGCGTTGATCACGTGGTCCAGGTAGGAAAAGTCAACCGGTTTCGTCACATAATCATAGGCGCCCAGTTCAAAGGTTTTCCTGGCCTGCTCATGATCCATGAGACCTGTGACCATCACCACCCCAATGGCGGGGTCGATCCTTCGGATTTCCCGTAAAACCTCCATCCCGTCAATGCCCGGCAAGGCAACATCGAGAAGCACGACCTGCGGTTTGATCTCTCTGACCTTCCGCAATGCCGTCGGCCCATCAAAGGCCGTATAGACGTCATGGTCCTTGGCGGCCAAGAACTTCTCCAGGACTTCACAGATGCCGACCTCGTCGTCAACCACCATCACCTTGCCCATCACGCACTCCTCTCGGGGAATTTCCTTACCTCTCCTCGCGCCCTGAACCTTGCACCCTATCCAATGATGTCGAGGACCGAGCCGATCATCTCCTCTTCCGTCTTGACGACCTTTGTGTTGGCCGTGAACATCTTCTCCGTCAGAAGGGCATCGGGAATCTCCTGCTCCAGATTCACGTTGGAGAGTTCTCTTTCCTCCAGGCCTTCGGTCGTTTCTTCCACCACCCGCGGACCCGCAGTCTCTACCCGTGAGAGTGTCACCCGCACACCCCCCGGTTCTTGCTCCTGCATCAGGGCTCTGCTTTTCTTGAACCCATCGCTCTCCACGTTCGCTACATTGTCGGCGATGACACCCATCCTTTTTCCAAAAGCGCTCAGAGCGGAAATCGCGCTGGTCATGCCTGAGATCATGGGGGTCTCTCCTTTGCTCTTAGAATTCCTCCTCCCGCGGCCTTTGACCTTCTCCACGGATGCCGGAGGCTGAGGTCTTGTCTCGTGACTATTTCAAAACGTTAAAGGGTTCCCTCTCCCCTTGGGCCTGTTTAGGGCGCCGGCACGCATTCCGCCGGCGCTTCGCCTCGGGCTCCGGTTTCCAGGGGCACTCCGGTGCAGTCTAGGTTCCCCTGGTGTACAAGGTTCAAAAAAAGATCCAGGATCTCAGGGTCGAACTGAGAGCCCGAGTTTTCTTTGAGGATGGCCAACGCCTTCTCCATGCTCATTTTGCTCCGATAGGACCGGTCCGATGTGAGGGCGTCGTAAACATCCGCGACCGCGATGATCCTTGCCAGGTAGGGGATCTCTTCCCTGTTCAACCCTTCCGGATATCCCTTGCCGTCCCATCTTTCATGGTGAGCCTTGATGACGCGCTGCTCTTTTGACCACATGTCGAAATGCCCGATAATGTGGCTGCCGATGAGGGGGTGCTTCTTGATGACTTCGTATTCCTCCTCCGTGAGCCTCCCGGGCTTGAGCAGGATGTGGTCCGGAATGCCGATCTTGCCGATATCGTGCAGGTTCGCGGCAACCTGGAGAATCTCGATCTCCTCGTCGGAGCGGCCCAGGGCCTTCGCCATGGTCACCGCGTACCGGGTCACTCTTGCGGAGTGCTGTTTCGTGTAGGCGTCCCTGGCCTCCAGGGTCTCGACAAAAGCGTAGAGGATGGAGAAAAGGCTCTGGTTAAGGTTGTCATAGAGGGCGAAGTTCTCTATGGAGGAGGACGCCTTGGCGAGGACAAAATTGAGGTAGTACAGATCCCTCCCCGTCAAAGGGCCTTTGCCGTTCTTGGACTTCAAAACGAGCGCTCCGAAAAGACTGGAGCGGATTTTCAGGGGTGCTGCAATGAGGTTCCCTTTTCCGTTTTCTCCCTTCACCAGAAGAGGAATGCCCTCTGCGGCCATTCTGTCCAGGAGGTCCTGCCGGACCGGATGGCTTTCCCGGTTTCCCTCTCGGGCCCCTTCGTAGAAAGAGCTGATGACCGAAGGCTGCCTTCTCTCCTGGTCCAGGACAACGAAGTGGGCCTCGTCACAAGACGTGACTTCTCCGCAGAGCTTCACCAGGGTCTCAAAGAGCGCTCTGCTGCTCGCCGGATGATCCAGTCTCCGGAGAATGAGGTTGACGGTCTCCACCTCCCTGATCTTTTCCTCCAGTTCTCGATTCAACTTGAGAATCCTCTCCTTGCTTTTCACCTCCTCCTTGAGCAGCACATTTTCAACAAAAAGGGCTCTTTCCCTCATGGTCCGTTCAATCACCATGGAGAGCTGCTCCATTTTCACTGGTTTGATGAGAAAATCCACCACGCCGTTCTTGAGAGTCCTGATGGCGCTCTCCAAGGAGGGGTAGCCTGTCATCACCACCACGGGGATGGTGTTGTCCAGGGATTGAATTCTCTCGGTCAGTTCCAGTCCGTCCACGCCGGGCATGGAGATGTCGGTCAGACAGCAGTCGATCTTCTCCTTGGCGATGATCTGAAGCGCCTCGAAACCATCTTGCGCCGTCACGACTCTGTAGGAGTGGCTGCGCTCCAGGAACTCCTTCATGACCTCCCGGATGGGCTTC
>JALOPA010000334.1 GCA_025454125.1 Thermodesulfobacteriota bacterium | reverse complement strand
TTTTATAGGCTTCTTTTTGTTTGATTCTTAGGTTTTTATCGACTAGGATGCATTGCTGTATACTTATCACCGACAGGATCAGTTCATGGCCGACCCTTCACCCTCTTGAGGGAGATATGGTCACGACGCTTAGAGCATTTCCTGTTATTCAGCCTTCAAAGGGACTCTTTCATTCCTTCGAAGGCTTTTTGTTTTCTCACGCGTCCCCCAGCCACTCTCAGAAAAACATTAGAACTTGACCCCTTAACCCAGCGATCAACCTAATCTTCAGAGCCAGGCGCTATGTCTCGTCTTCCAAAGGCAATCGCTCTTGGACTGCTGACGAGTCTTCTGGGAGCGGTCATCAGCTTCCTCCCTCCAGGATATGAACTGGAGGAAAAGACCGGTCTGTCCCTTTTGTTCCGACTGAGGGGACCAAGACCGGCGCCGCCGGAGGTGGTCATCGTAACCCTTGACAAAGCCTCCTCACAGGCCCTGAAGCTTTCCTCGGACCCTGCAAAATGGCCGCGATCCTACCACGCCCGCCTGACCGATGCCCTGGCCAGGGAGGGGGTTGCGGTCATTGCCTTCGATATCCTTTTTGAAGAACCTCGCTCCTCAGAGGAGGATGGCCTGTTTGCTGAAGCGGTTGAGCGCGCAGCGAACGTGGTGCTTTGCGAGCTCCTGAGCCGGGAGACGGTCTCGCTGAGAGACCAGGAGGGCGGCCACGCAGGGAGCATGTACATTGAGACCCTCGTTCCGCCCGTTCCTCTCCTTGCCCAATCGGCCGTTGCCCTGGCGCCTTTCCCCCTCCCCAAGGTGCCTGACCGGGTGACCCAGTATTGGAATTTCAAGGCGAGCGCCGGAGATATTCCCACTCTGCCTGTGGTGGCCTTTCAGATTTTCGCTCGCGATGCGCATGCCGACTTCCTTCATCTTCTGGCAAAGCTGGAGCCCTCCTATGCAAGAGAGCGGTTGCTCGACAAAGATCCCTCCTTTGCAAACGGAAGCCTCGTGAAGGCCATTCGACAGGTGAGAGAACTCTTTCTCGCAAGACCGTCGCTGGGCGCCGATATGCTGCTCGCCTTGGAAAAGGACGACCCGCGACCGGCTGCAAAATCACGACAAGGGCGCCGCATCCAGTCCCTTGTCCGGATGTACCTGGGCCCGGAGAGCGCTTATTTGAACTTTTACGGGCCTCCCGGCAGCATCACCACGATTCCCTATCATCAGATCCTCCAGCAGCGTGAAAGAACCGCCCCTTCACAAAGCTCCCTCAATCTTCAGGGCAAAGCCGTCTTTGTAGGCGTCTCCGAACTCCTTCGTCCGGAGCAGAAGGACGGATTTTACACTGTTTTCGCAGAACCGGAGGCCAACGAAATGAGCGGTGTCGAAATAGCAGCCACGGCATTCGCGAACCTTCTGGAGAGCTTCCCTGTCCGGCCTTTGGGCTTGTGGGGGCATCTCGGAACCCTCCTGCTCTGGGGCGTTGTTTCAGGCCTCCTGTTTTACATGATGCCCCTTCCTCTGGCTGCCTTGAGCCTTGTTGCTCTGGATTTCATGTATGTTTTGTTTTCCAAGGCCCGGTTCGCCTCGGCCGGTCTTTGGCTTCCCGTCGGGGTTCCTCTCCTTGTTCAGGGGCCCATGGCTTTTTTCGGCGCGGTTCTGTGGAAATATTTTGACACCCACAAAGAACGGGAACACATCCGCAGAGCGTTCGGATACTACCTGCCCAACAGCGTGATCAACCAGCTGGCCCGAAACGTCGCGGATATCAAAGCCAACAACCAGCTGGTCTACGGAACATGCCTCTTCACCGATGCCGGGCAGTACACCACCCTGTCGGAAACAATGGACCCGGTCGGTTTGAACAAATTCATGAGCGCCTACTATGAAACGATCTTCAAGCAGGTGAAGAAACACGAAGGGATCATCATCAACATTGTCGGAGATTCCATGCTGGCCCTGTGGGCGGGCGCACAGAGCGACGCCTCTCTGAGGGAACGCGCTTGCATGGCGGCGCTGGACATCGGGAATGCCGTAAAGCGTTTCAACGATTCTGCCGGCAGCGCCCCTCTTCCCACAAGGCTTGGTTTGCACTCGGGAACGATTCTGCTCGGGAATATCGGCGCGGAAGACCACTTTGAGTATCGCCCTATGGGAGACATCGTCAATACCGCTTCGAGGATCGAGGGGCTCAACAAGTACCTCGGAACAGGAATTTTGGCTTCAGAAGAGGTTTCGGATCAGCTTCGGGGCTTCGTTTTCAGGGAACTCGGAGAATTCCTGCTTGCCGGGAAATCCCACCCTGTGGTGATCCGCGAGCTGATCTGCCGTGACGGGGAATGCCGCGAGGCGGATCAGCGGCTTTGCTCTTCCTTTGCTCTGGGCCTGAGCGCTTACCGGGCTCAGAAGTGGGAAGAGGCTCTGGAACTGTTGACCGCAACAAGCCGGATTGTTGGCCGGGATAATCCCTCCGAGTTCTACATCGAGCTGTGCCGGGCGCATAAAGCCCGGCCGCCCGAAGGCCCTTGGAGTCCGGTCATCTATCTCAAAGACAAGTAGCGAAGGCGAGGTGAAACGGATGCGAAAACTTCAGTCGGGTATCGTGAGTCTCCTGGGTCTGTGGATTGCGCTCGCCTCTCCCCTCGTCGACACCGTTCAAGCGAACGAGACTTGGGTGGTGAGGGTCGTCTCTGTTCAAGGGCATGTGGAAGCCCGAAAGGCCGGAACCACCCACTGGCTCCCCGTCAAGCTCGACGATCGTTTCCGGCCTGGCGACATGATCCGGCTCCATGACAACAGCAGGGCCTCCGTCGCTCTACCCAATCAAACCATTCTCCGCCTCGATCAAAACACCACCGTCACCTTTTCCGCCCTGGAAAAGCAGGAGACTTGGCTCGTTGATCTTCTCAGGGGTACGGTCTATTTCTTCAGCCGCATTCCGCGGACCCTCAGAGTCGCGACGCCCTTTGTGAACGGCTCTGTGGAGGGCACGGAATTCCTCATCACAGTCGAAGCAGACCGGGCGATCCTGACGGTGCTTGAAGGGAGGCTCCTCGCTGAAAACAAGGAGGGGTCCCTGCTGCTCACCAGCGGTGAGGCGGCCATCGCCCTGGCCGATCAGGCTCCCAAACCTCGGGCCGTCCTACGGCCCAGAGATTCGGTGCAGTGGGCCCTCCACTATCCCTTCCTTGCGACCTATGAGCCGGAGGACCTCGTTGCAGGCTCCGAAGGCCGATGGGCCGCTGTGGCCCGCAGGAGCAGGGATTTCTACTGGCAGGGGGATGCCCCTCAGGCGCTCTCGATCATCGAAAGTGTTCCTGAGAACCTCCGGACCGCCCGCTTTTTCGTCTATCGCGCAAGCCTTCTCCTTTCCGTGGGCCGTGTGGACAGGGCTCAATCCGATCTGAGGAACGCTCTTCAGGTTGACCCTTCCCAAGGAGATGCTTTTGCTCTTGAGGCCCTTGCGGCTTTGACGCAGAACAGGAAGCCCGAGGCGGATGAACGCATCGGGCGTGCCAGGGCACTCAGCCCGAATTCGCCCCTTGTCCAATTGGCCCATTCTTATGTCCGGCAGGCCCACTTTGACCTCCAGTCTGCGATGGCCGGCGTCGAAGAGGCCCTGAGACTGGACCCGAGCAATGCTCTCTCCTGGGCCAGGATGTCGGATCTGCATTTGTCTTTCGGCTACCTCGACAAGGCCCTGGAGGCGGCACAAGAAGCGGTCGCCCGGAATCCGCGCCTCTCCCTCACCCAGTCCGTGCTCGGTTTTGCTTACCTCATGCAGATCAAGATCAAAGAAGCGAAGGAGGCTTTTGAGAAAGCCATCTCTCTGGATCAGGCAGACCCTCTTCCCCGTCTGGGTCTGGGGCTCGCCAAAATCAGGGACGGCGACCTGGAGGACGGCAGGAGAGAGATCGAGTATGCCGTCAGCCTAGACCCCAACAATTCACTGATGCGCAGCTATCTCGGTAAGGCCTTTTTCGATGAGAAGAGGGACAAGCTCGCGGCTGCACAGTTTGCGCTCGCCACAAAACTGATCGGGCTGGTCCAGACCACATCGCCTTTGCCGACGCCCAGCGCCAAACATGCGATATGCAGTGCCGACGTGGCGCTATTCACTGCAATTGCATGCGGCGTACTGCAGTATTGGGCCATATCGCGCTCGAAAGCAGGAACCATGGGTCCCTGTGTCAGGAAATCGGAGCGCAACACCTCAACGACCGCGTCAATGTCGGCCGAGTCGATATCCTGCCGC
>JALOPA010000333.1 GCA_025454125.1 Thermodesulfobacteriota bacterium | reverse complement strand
CTTCAGACCCCAATGTTCTAGATACATAGGAGATCCTACCTGGAAAGATTTAGTAAAATTATATATAAAATAGAATATTTGTCAATATATTTTGTCAATAATTATTCAAAGTTAATCATACTTATAATCCTGGCTTCTTTTTCATAGATCCAGTCAAACTTAGTCGATTTCATCTCACCAATTCGAAGAGGCGACAACCAGGATGAGGAGATCTCCTCCTGATGAATTGGTGAGACTGTGCGCTGCCCCTGCGGGAATCCAAGTGGCATCACCGGGGCCGACATGTCTCGTCTCTTCATCCACAGACATCTCCCCTTCACCGCTCAACACGAAATAGATCTCCTCCATAGGATCCCTGTGGCTTTCAATGGTCTTTCCTTTTGCCAGGTTCGCAATAGCGAGAAAGCCCAGTTCTCTCAGAGTCCGGCGATCCAAGATCATTTGAGCGATAGCCCCTCCGTGCGCCAGGTATGTGGTTTCCAACACCTCTCGATCATTGACATTTCTAACAATCATCGTGACGGCCTCCTCTGTGTTTTTCGATGTTTTCCCATAGCTCCGAACTTTTGCTGCTTGATATGCGGACTCATTTAAGTTTAATATATTTGGCTAACAATAATGACGACATTGGACTTTTACTCCAAGCATTTTTTAAAAATTTTTCCCTTCGGAGGTCCTCAGAATGCCGGTGGTACCCATTTTCAATCCTAAAGCAGCAGGCCGCCCCATGAGAGTTGCGGGATTTATGTCCGGTTCCGGCACCAATATCCTTCGTCTCCTGGAAAGAGAAAAGCTCCTTAAAGCGAGAGACGGGGTTTCCCCTTTTGAAGTTGTGTTCATTTTCACGGATCGCTCTGATGGATCATGCTACGGAGAAAGCATTGCTTGTGACACAGGCATCCCTTACATGAGCTACGACATCCGAACGTTTCACCGTATCAGGGGTCTGAAGCGGACGGTTTCCACGCCCGAAGGGCTTGAAGTAAGAAGGGAGTTTGACAAAGTAGCCGCGACGTTGATCAAAGCCTTTGGGGTGGACGTCATTGCTCTCGGCGGGTACATGAGTTATTTCACTCTTGACCGCTGCATCAATGTTCACCCCGCTGACCTTTCCATTTTAAACGCTAAAGGAAAGCGAAAATACGTGGGGGACAATGCGGTAGTCGACGCCATTGCCGCAGGAGAGAAGCTTCTGCGATCGTCGACGATCTGGACGGACAAGGGGGTAGACACAGGGCCCATCCTCATGGTTTCCGATCCTGTCCGCGTTCAACTTCCTGAACCCCTGGAATCTCTGCTCTCTGACCGGGAGAAACTGCTACGGGTTGCGGAAGAGCACCAGAACCGGCTCAAAGAAGCCGGCGACTGGAAGATCTTCCCCATGACGATTGAAATGATTGCAAGAGGGCGTTTTGCCCTCGACGAGGAAGATCGCGTTTATGTGGACGGCCAGCCTGCGCCCAAGGGGTACCGGAAGGGATAAAAAAACTGGATATCCTGTCTTTCCATGTTTATAATCACTATGCGTCTTTGCGGTTTTAAAAGCCGATTGCGCCCATAGCTCAGTTGGATAGAGTGACGGACTACGAATCCGTAGGTCGAGTGTTCGAATCACTCTGGGCGCACCACAAATTTCAAGGACCTGGCCCTCCTTAATAGGCCAGGTCCTTTTTTTTCGTTGCTCTGCGTCCTCAGCGCTTGTGTGGTGAGACAGGGATTGCCCTTCTGGTCACGATTCAGCCACCTGATAAAACGATTCGTCGAATTCGGGTTTACCCCGGTATCTCTTCATATGGATTCCCATGGTCCTGTCCATGTGCTCGAAGAGCTCCGGATCCGCTTCGATTCCTGCCTGACGAAGACCCTTGAAAACAGCCTCGTGCGAGGGCGGGCAGCCTTTGATAGCGATCATTTCCTGAATGTGAGGATTGTTCTTGTTGGCCTCGTAAATGCATTTCCCCAGAAGAAACGTTTTCTTCTTGCCGGGTGAAGCCTGCATAAGTTTCCCTGTTAGAATCTCCACGCCGTCAAAGGGTGCACCCTTCCAGGCCCGCGCAATGGCCATCAGGATCACTCTGGTCCATTGCACACAATACGTGCAAATCGTCAGATCGTATTTGGGGTAGGATAGCCCCTCAATGCCCTTGTTTTCCATGGCCAGGGGCAAGGAACCGTCCTCATTGTAGGGCCAAGTCCATTCATGAGGAGAGACGACCTTCTCAAGGGGCTCTCCGATCGTCTCAACGTCTGACAAGTCCACAGGCCGCTTCAAGGCTTGCGCGGCATGAACGAGGTGGGGAACGTGGTCCGGCTCAAAACCCAAGACCTTGGCACCCACCTTGTCCGCCGACAAGAGGTCGGAAGAGGCCACAAGAAGATTGCTTCTCCTGGCCTGGCCGTCCACGTTAGGGCCGCGCTCTTGCGAATAGACTCCGTCCACCATGGTGAACATGGGCGGCATGGGGAGGAAGAGCTTCGAGACCATGCGGTGAAGATCCATTCCGGGCGCTTCACGGTGGCACTTCTTTCTCGAGGGGATGTCAATGGTCCCCTTGAGGTTCTTGATGCCGAGGCTCACCATGGTCTGGGTGTGAGTCTTCAAGACAGGCAGGTTGACGACAAAGTCGCTCTCCAGAATGTCCTTATTGAAGTTCAGAGAGATGCCCTCGCCCAGATCGACCTTCTCAAAGGGCCGTTCAAAGGTGATCACGCATTTGACACCGTAGCGTTTCTGAAGCGCCCCATAGCCAAGGGTTTTGAAGGCGTGCGCAGGGGTCTCCATGTCTTTCGGCTTCAACAGGACCGAGCCCTCCCCGATCGTGATGTCATGGATCCCTCTTTCCTTCAGGACAACCACCATGTCCTCTACAACGCGAGACGTAGTGACGACTCCCCACTTGGGAAAGGGGACGGACTGGGTCCAGAAGACGATGTTGGGTTTGATGAACACCTTGGCTTGGTTGGGCAAAGCATCCAAACCGTGTGACAGAGCTACGGCCTTCGCCACCGACTCCAGCGGTTTCTCATATCGAACGATGGAAACAAGATGTTTGTGCATGATGTCAACGGTCCCTGTTCAGTAACGAGTGACGAGTAACGAGAGGAAGAGGTAAACTTGTCACTCGTGACTCGTCATTTATGCGCCTCTGGCGCACTTGTCACTCAAATGTCTCTTGCATATTTTCCCAAATGATGGAATAGCCTTGTCCCCGGCCAACGCACATGGTCGTCAGGCCGTATCGCGCACCCCTATTCTCCTTGAAAAGGTTCATGAGGAAACAGACCAGCCTTGGCCCTGATGCGGCCAGGGGATGCCCGTAGGCCAAGGCGCCGCCCCATAGGTTGACTCGGGGATCATCCGCTTTCAAACCCAGCCTGTCCAGGCAATAAAGCGCCTGGACTGCAAAGGCCTCGTTGATTTCAATGATGTCCAGATCGCTCATGGTCAATCCTGCCTTGGCCAATGCTTTCATCGTGGCAGGAACCGGCGCGGTTCCCATGACGGTGGGATCCACCGCGGCCACGGCAGAGGCGACCCAGCGCATCTTGGGCTTCAGGCCCAAGGACTGTGCCTTTTCATTGCTCATCAAGAGCACGGCGCCTGCGCCGTCATTCAGCCCTGAAGCATTTCCGGCAGTGACCCGCCCGTTCTCTTTGAAGACGGCTTTGAGGCCTGCCAGGGATTCCATGCTGGTCTCGGGCCTGGGCTGCTGATCCCTGTCAACAGCCTCCCTGGCGCCGTCACTCCTTTCGACCTCTATGGGGATGATCATTGATTTCATCTTGCCGCCGCGAATGGCCC
Organism: Thermodesulfobacteriota bacterium; assembly: GCA_025454125.1. The sequence continues at coordinate 440 of JALOPA010000333.1, read as the reverse complement.
GATTCGCCTTTTGCTGACATGAGAAGGCGTATCGGTCGGCCATCTCCCTGGTGAATTCCGGAAACCGGTCGTGGATGTTCTCTGCTGTCATGCCCATGTTGAAGGCCGATGGCCCTCCCATCACCTCCTCCAGCCGCGGGTGAGGATCACGCATGAACCCCATGGGCACGTGCCCCATGTGTTCTACACCTCCTGTCAGCAAACAGTCGGCCATTCCTGTGGCGATGTATCCCACCCCAAAGCCGATCGCCGTGAGACCGCTGGCGCACATGCGGTCAATGGAACATCCGGGCACGTTCCACCCCCAGTCAGCCAGCATAGGCACTGCCCTGCCGATCGTTCCTCCCTGCTCTTTGACTTGATTGGTGGCTCCCCAGATGCTGTCTTCGATCATGTCCGGCCGCACCTGGGGGTTTCTCTGCATCAGGGCCTTGAGAAGG
>JALOPA010000332.1 GCA_025454125.1 Thermodesulfobacteriota bacterium | reverse complement strand
CCGGAGCAGCATCTCGACGAAGGAGAGGTTGTAGATCAGGCTTTTGCCGCTCGCGGTCGGAGTGGACACCAGCACGTTAGCCCCCTGCCGGATGCTCCGCATGGCGTCGACCTGATGGCTGAAAAGTCTCCTCACGCCGAGGTGAGGGAGGAGCCCGGCGATTTCAGCCGGTAGCTCCGTGTCCTCCCCGTAATCCGCTTCCTGGGGGGGGATGGAGCGGTGATGGACCAGGGCTTGCCCGTAATCGAGATCGCTCCTGAGGACATGAACAAAGTCGGTCAGTTCCACTTTATGATCACTCTCGGGACACGTAACAGCCTTCGCCTTTGGGCGCAGACTTCAGTTTGGTTTCTAGGTTACAACGTAGGCACAAAGTCGCAAAGGCACAAAGGCACAAAGTAAGAAAGGGACAAAGTGGCAAAGGTGCAAAGGCACAAAGAAAGAGGCAAGGGGACAAAATCGCAAAGTCACAAAGCAGAAAAATCGTTTTGCTCTGTCCCTTTGGCCCTCTGTGCCCTTGTGCCTGTGTTCATCTGTCCCTTTACCCCTCAAGCTGTCGGCTCTAGCCGACAGCAGTTTACTCCTTTCCGAACTTCACCTTGATCGAATGGGAGATTTCGTCCTGGGTGGGCTTGGGGCTCAGCTTTTCCCTGCGCTCCGCCTCGGCTTTCGCTTCGGCCAGGATGTCGGAGGTGAAGGTGTCCTGCTCCGTGCTCCAAGATGTCCAGCCGTCCACATCGATGTACTCCGAGTAGGAAGTGGCGTAATAGGGGTCGTAGAGGCGAACCCCTTTTTCCGGGTCGACCTCATAGGTCACGGTTTTGCCGTCGAAGAGAGTAAAGTCGTCATCTTTGAGACCCATGGCCATCAAGAGGCTCTTGTGCTTTTCATCAATCTCCATAAAAGAAACCTTTTCCCCGTAGCGGGCGGCAGGTGGCCAGTGGCAGGTCGCAGGTTGCCAGTTGTCCGTTGTAAGTTCAGTAACGAGTCACGAGTGACGAGTGACGAGAGAAAGCCTTTTTGTTTGTTACTTGTCACTTGTCACTGGGTTTCTATATAACCCCCTCTTCTTTCGTGCTTTCGTCCCCCGCCAAATTAACGGCGGGCAAGTTTCGTGTTTTCGTGATTGCTTCCATATTTTGTTTTCTATTCTGTCTACTGTCTTCTTCTTGTCACTCGTTACTCGTCACTTGTCACTGATTTTCTTCCGTGCACCGTGTACCTTGTACCTTGCACCGTTCCTTTCTGTTCACTGATGACTGCCGAAGGCCCTGAGCAGCGTCGAAGGGATGACTGATTACGGATTCGTAATCCCCAGTTCCTTCTTGGCCGACTCCAGCTGCCCCTGTTGATACTCCCATCTCCCCATGAGTTCGTCCAGCTTTTTCCTCACCTCGCCGTATTCATTGAGCAGAGGAACGCTCTTGCTCTTGTCTTTGAACAGGTCGGGATCTGCGAGAAGGCGTTCCAGCTCTGTTCTTCTTTTCTCCATCTCGTCAATTCGTTCTTCAAGCTGCTTGAGCTTTGTCTGAATGGGTTTGAGCGCGGTACTGATGAGACTGCGTTTCTCCGCTTTTTCCTTTCTCAAAGCCTTCCCCTTCTGCCGGGAAGGCGCATCGTCCGCCTCGGCCTCCTCCCGCCGGTCCGTTTCTGCTGCTGCCTCCGCTTCCTTTCCTGCAAGGTGTTCGAAATATTCATTCAGAGTTCCCGGGTACTCGACAATCGCCCTGTCCCGCATGTCCCAGATTTTCGTGGCGAGCCGGTTCACAAAGGACTGGTTGTGGGAGACAAAGAGGAGAGTGCCGTCGAACTCCTGCAAGGCATCGATGAGCATCTCCGAGGAGATGATGTCCAGGTGATTGGTCGGTTCGTCCATGACCATGAAATTGCCGGGCTTGACCAGGATTTTTGCAAGAGAAACCCTTGCCCGCTCTCCGCCGGAGAGTATCCCCACGGACTTGTCCACGTCAGGCCCGGAAAAAAGGAATGCTCCGCACACCCCCCGGACAAAGCTTATGGTCTCGTGAGGCACGACCTGGTAGACCTCGGCGAGGATGGTTTTGTTGGGGTCAAGCATTTCCGAGAGGTGCTGGGCATAGTAGCTCATGGTGACGTTGTGCCCGAGCGTGGCCCGGCCCTCGTCGGGCCGGATCTCCCCTGCAATCAGGCGAAGGAGGGTCGTCTTGCCTGCGCCGTTGGGGCCGATGATGGCGACCCTCTCCCCGCGCATCACTCCCAGGTTGAGATCCTTGTAAAGGGTCAGGGGGCCGAAGCTCTTGGTGAGGCCCTGGATCGAAAGCACCTCTCTTCCGCTCCTGGGCACTTCCGGGAAAGAGAAGCGGATGGTCTTGCGCTTCTGAAAGGTTTCCACAAGCTCCATCTTTTTAACGAGCTTGATTTTGCTCTGGGCCTGCCTTGCCTTGGAGGCCTTGTACCGGAACCGCTCGATGAACCGCTCAGCCTCTTTGACCTTCTGCTCCTGGTGTTTCGCCCTTGATTCGAGAACCCTGGCCTCCTCCTCCCGGGCCTTGAGATAGTGCTCGTAGTTCCCGCTGTAGAACCTCAGCCCTTCAGGTTCGAAACTGATGGTCCTCTCGCTCTGGCGGTTGAGGAACTCCTTGTCATGGCAGATCAGGATCATGGCGCCTTTGTAGAACCGCAGAAAATCCTCAAGCCAGTGCACGGACGGCACGTCGAGGTGGTTGGTGGGCTCGTCGAAAAGAAGCAGGTCAGGGCTCTGGTAGAGCAGGCTGGCCAGGGCCGCCCTCATTTTCCAGCCGCCGCTCAGGGAACTCATGGGCCTTTCAAAGTCCTCAGGCTTGAACCCGAGACCCAGGAGGATTTTTTCGGCGAGGTGAAGGGGATATTGGGCATCGAGGTCGATGATTTTGTGGTGGACCTCCGCCAGCTGGGCCGCGAGTTTTGACTGGATTTGCGGATCCGGGTGATTTCCCAGGGAGGCCTCAAGACTCACCAACTGCTCCTTCAGTTGCACCCGGGATGGGACAGAGTCCACCATGAACTGGAGAAGACCGCCGGACAGGGTTTCGTAAATATCCTGGGGCAAATAGCCCAGGCGGACGCCTTTGGTGACCCGGATTTCCCCTTTGTCCGGGTGGAGTTCTCCCACAATCATCCTGAGGAGCGACGTTTTCCCGGATCCGTTAGGGCCCACCAGGCCGATCCGGTCCCCCGGCTCGACCTGGAAATTGACGTCCTTAAGGATTTCCCTCCCCACAAAAGTGAGCGACAAGTTAAGAACGGTAACCAGACTCATATCAAATCAGTCAACCCTTCATTCAAACAGAGATCTTCTTGCTTTCCTCAAGCATCGTGGATACCCTAACATAAAAGAGGAACGATGAAAAATCCCTTCCGCCACCTTTTTTCCGATGAACCACACGTGTGTCCCTCGTGGGTCTGCTTTACCTTTGACAATGTCCTCCGGAAGCTCTTTCACAACCCGGAGGAAATGCTTGGCCCTTATGTTCGTGAAGGGGACACGGTGCTGGATGTGGGGCCGGGCATGGGGTATTTTTCCATCCCTCTCGCACGGATGGTCGGGGAAAAAGGCAAAGTGATCGCTGCGGACGTCCAGGCCTCGATGCTGGAGTCTCTCAAGAGAAGGGCGGCCAAGCAGGGCTTGGAACAACGCATCGTGCCCCATCTCTGCAAGGCGGATTCCATCGGCATCCAGGAGCCTGTTGACTTTGCGCTTGCCTTCTGGATGGTGCACGAGGTCCCGGATCAGAGCAAGCTTTTTCGAGAGATACAACTCCTTCTCAAACCGGGAGGGAAATTCCTGGTGGCCGAGCCTGCGATTCACGTCACTCGGTCGATGTTCGAACAGACTCTGAAAAGGGCGGAAGAGACCGGTTTTACCGCCACGGAAAACCCCAGAATATTCATGAGCCATACCGCGCTTTTGTCATTGCGCGGGTGATGAGGCGGTGCCTCCTTCAGGTTGCTTTGTGACGGAGTTTTTCATATGATGGCTTTACGGTTTGTTTCCATGAGGAGCAGGCCGGGTACACGTTTGCGTTCTCCAACGAAAAAACACACCTGCCATGACTGGAATAAACCCGGCTCATCCCGCGGAGCCTTGCGGCGCCGCGAGGATGGGAACATCCCTGCTTGATGCGGGAGAGGAGGTGGGCCCATGAAGATCGTGCGCAAAACAATCGGCCGGATGGTCAGCGAAATTGCCGCCAAAGCCCTCCGCTACAACTACTCCCTTCTTCTCTGGGAGGCGGACCGGGCGGCCAAGGGCTTAATCCGAATGGGCATTGATCCGGGGGACCGGGTGGCGTTGTGGGCTCCAAACATCCCCGAGTGGATCGTGGCCCAACTGGCCCTCATCAAAATTGGCGCGATCTTCGTGCCTGTGGATCCGGGCGCAGGGCTGAGGGACCTGCAGTATGTGCTTGAGCAGTCGGAATCCAAGGCCATCATCATGGCCAGAGGCGTCGAGGAAGACGAATACGTGGATCTCATTCTCGAGGCCAGAGACCAGGCTCATACCCTTGAACATATCATCCTGATCGCGAGGGAGTCGCGACCGGAGATGATGCTCTGGACCGAGCTTTTGGGCATGGGCGATGACCCCGATTCCGAGGATCTGGACCAAAGAGAGAGCCAGGTCAGCCCGGAGGACACGGTGGCCATCATGTACACCTCAGGGACAACGGGCGCGCCCAAGGGGGTGATGCTGGATCACCTCGGATTGATCAACAAGTCTCTGGCCTCTGCCAAGCGCCAAGGTCTGACCGGGGAGGACCGGCTTTGTCTTTTCTTCCCTCTCTTTCACATGTTTGGGAACACCTGCATTGCCCTGACCGGGCTCTTGACCGGCGCGACCCTGGTCATGCCGGGTCTCTCTTTTTATCCCTCCAAGGTGCTGAAGGCCATTTACAGAGAAAAAGCCACCGCGGTTTACGGAACGCCCAGCATGATCCGTGCGCTCTTGGATCACCCCGAATTCAAAGGCAAGCGGTGGGCTACCGTGAAAAGAGGGGTCATCGGAGGGGCGCCCTGCCCCATGGAACTGATGAAAAGGATGGTGGAAGGTCTGGGCGTCACAGCCCTTGCCGTTGCCTACGGCAGCACAGAGGCCAGCTCCTGGATCACCATGACCCATCCGGGGGACCCGCTGGAGACGAGAGCCTCCACCATCGGCACGCCCCTGGAGTGCAACCAGGTGAAGATCGTCAATCCCGCAGCAGGCCGGACCCTCCCGCCGAACACCCAGGGAGAGCTCTGCGTCAAGGGCCTGCTCATGAAGGGGTATTACAGGATGCCTGCCGCCACAGCCTCTGCGGTGGACAAACAGGGATGGTTTCACACGGGGGACCTGGGGGAAATCGACGAGAAGGGGTACGTGAAAATCACCGGCCGCCTGAAAGACGTCATCCTCAGGGCCGGAGTGCCGATCCATCCGGCCGAAGTGGAGGAGATCCTGTATGGCTTGCCTGAAGTTTCAGAGGTCCAGGTTTTCGGTTTTCCCGATGAAGAACTCGGCCAGGAGGTGGCAGCCTGGATCAAATTGAAAAAGGGCGCCAAACTCACCCTAGAGGCCCTGGCCCGTTATGCCAAAAGAAAGATCGACAAGACCATGGCCCCGCATCATTTCAAATTCGTCAAGGAGTTCCCCATGACGCGCTCGGGGAAGGTGCAGAAATTCAAATTGGCGGAGATGGCCAAGAAGGAGTACGGGAAGTAGGAGGGGGATTCTGGAATACTGGAATTCTGGGATTCTGGGATTCTGGAATACTGGGATGTTGGAATGATGGAGTAATGGAGTAATGGCAGAACCAAAAGCCATGGATCTTCCGCTGTTGCAGTACTCCAATACTCCATTCCTCCAGTACTCCAATTCTCCGCTTATTTCGGGTTTTCTGATTTGTAGTCGCTCACCAGCCGGGCAATGACTGCACTGAGTCTTTGCCTGAGGAACGAGAAGTCATCAAAGACCCCAAAATCGGTCACGTCCCAGGTGCCTCCGAGGAACCGGAGCGTAGGCATTCTTGCCACATAGGCGAGTTGTCGAAGCCTGATGCTGAGGTTGTAGACTTTCAACTCCGTGTCTTTGATCTTGCCGGTTCTCACCTCCACATCCAGGAGGGCGATGGGATAACCCCGGGAGGCAATCAAACGATCAAACTCGCCGGAAGAAACCACCTTGAGGCCCGCATCGCTCAGTTGCCGTTCCGTATCCGAGGTCAGCTGGCTGGACTCTGAGCCGGTGGATTTCATGCCCGACTCGTCGGAATACATGATCCGCAGGTTCACGGTTGTAAGCCCGGCCAGCAGCTGGTCGGCCACCTTCTGCGCTTGGGCGTTGACCACCGGGCTGACGAGAAAGACGACCATCATCAAAAACAACAGCTTCTTTTTTGCCATGAGTATGCCTCCTTGCCACGTTCATTTCTGCGTCAGGATTTCATGAGTTCCTTCACCTTGTCGACCTTGTCTTTCACCTCCATGACCTGCTTGACGCCGGGGACTTGGTGGACCACCTTCTCTGCAAGCTTGCTCTCGACGGAAGCCGGTTGTTTCGGTTCCTCTCCCTTTCCCTGGCCGGGGGCTGC
>JALOPA010000331.1 GCA_025454125.1 Thermodesulfobacteriota bacterium | reverse complement strand
GCAAGCTCGGGCTTTCCTTCGCTGTCCGCGTCCAGGAGTTTCAACTTGGCGCCGTCCATGGATTTGATGCCGCCGGCGTCGTTGATTTCCTTCACGGCCAGCATCATTCCCTTCTTGAGCTCCTGGCCGTCAAAACCAAGGGCCCCTGAAAGCGGATGGATGTGCCCGATTAGGATTTCCTTTGGTTCTGCACCTCGGAGCACGTTGGGGAAACCGATGGTCCCGGCAGCCGCGGCAACTCCCGCCACTGCGGTGCTTTTCATGAACTCCCTTCGTGTCATGCCTTTCCTTTTCATCGCGTCCTCCTCATGTTTAAGTGTGTTGGGATACGTTACCGTTGTGCGAGAGCAGCCTCTGCTGCTTTTTCTCCTGCGATCTTACCCAAGACCAGGGCTGCAAGCAGCCCATTGGCGGAAAGATATCCCGCCGGACCGGCTTTCCCTGAAAAGCCGCACGCTGTCCCTCCTCCGGCATACAGATTCGGAACCGCCGAACCGTCTTTCTTCAACACCTGCGTGTCCTTGTTGATCTTCAGGCCGCCCTGGGTGTGAAAAAGCGCCCCGGTCACCTTGACTCCGTACAGAGGCGTCGTCAAAGGCCCATTGAAGTCCCTGCGGCCCAGAGGGTCTTTTGACTCGCCGGAGGCCGCCTTTTGAAACGCTTCGTGGGTTTTTTCCATCTCCTCTTCGGGCACCCGGAAGGCTTTGGCGAGATCCCGGATGTGGTCGAATTTCTTGACGGCTCCCATACGGATGCACTGTTGGAAGTCCTCGAAGCCCAGCACCGCCTGGTAGCACCGGTCATCGAAAACCGAGATTGCCACGCCCTGGTCCTGGGCCAGCACATCCAGCGCATGCTCGGAATACCCGTGATACTCGTTCACAAAGCGCCTTCCCTGAAGATTGACGTGATACCCGCCGAAGCTGATCGTGGCAAAGGTGAGCAGGGTCCCGTGAGGGTGGGCCACAGAGCCGTGGGCTTGATACGCGCCCATGTTCTCCAGGTCCGCACCGAGCGCTTCACCCCAGAGGATGCCCTCCCCGGTGTTGCCCTCGTGGCCGAAGTAGTAGGCCTCTTTCATTTCCGGAATGTACTTGGCCAGCATCTCCCGGTTTGCGCCGAACCCGTTGAGGGCAAGAAGGGTTTTGCGGGCTCCGGCCAGATTGCGGCCCACCCCCTCGATCTCGACCTCCGCCCCGAACACGGCCCCGGTCTTCCCATCCGCCACGAGCCGCTTTGCCGGCGCCTTGTAGGCGATGTCGATGCGGTCATAGCGGGTTGCCGCTTGAAGGAGGTCGTTGATCAGATGGGCGCCCTTTCTGGTCTTGTTCGCGTGGATTCTCAGACGCGAGTGTCCCGGGTAGATAAAGTCCGTAACCAGTTCCAGTCGGATCTTCATGTTCCTGTCGAGCCATTCCACCAGCCTGGCGGACTCGGCAGCGACATGGCGGGTCAGATCCGGATCGCTCCCCTGCTTGTTCTTCTTGAGGATGTCCTCGGCCATGAGGTCTCTCGAATCCTCGATCCCCGCTTGCTTTTGAAAAGAGGTCCCGGCCGCAGGGACCATGGCCTGGCTCAAGGAGGTGTTGCCCCCTGCGGCTTTCTCCTTTTCCACCAGGAAAACGTGGGCGCCCTTTTCCGCCGCTGCAAGCGCGGCGATGAGGCCGCAGCCGCCGCCGCCGATGATCAGGACGTCGGTCTCCACGTCCCAGGAAACCTCCTGGGGGCTATTCACCAAGCGAATGAGATCGCCCGTTTGCGCGTGTTCCATCGTCATTCCTCAACCCTCGTCTCTGGGTCCATCCTATAGGAGTCTGAGCACATCATCAAGCGAAGATTCCTCCAGGGCCATGATGCGCTCCCCCACCTCCTTGGCTTCCTTTTCCGCCAGGACCTGTGTCGCATTGGAAAAGAACTTTCTGTACATCTCGTCCCAGGAGGCCGGGTTTTCAGGCTCTCCCTTGGCGAGCCCCACTTCAAAGCTCAAGGCCGTTCCGCTTCGCCTGTGGAGGGTCACGGTGGCCCCCCTCTGGCGGGGATAGGCCTTTTCCCACTTCTCGCCCACGCTCATCTCCACTTTCTGAGCCAAGGCCTGGAGGCGTCGGTCCCCGACCGTCTCATCGCAGTATTGATTCGGCCCTGCCTCTTTCCGCGCAATCGCAAGGGCCACGGAAAAGGGAATGCTGAAGCGGGCTGCCGACGGGGTAGTGGCTTCTCGGATTCCAGCCAGGCGAACCGCAGCGGAATAGGTTTCCACGGTGACCCTGGCGATGTCGTCGATTCCAACCGTTTGACCCTTCAGAGCTTCAAAAACCGCGTCAATGGGCGCATGGGCGTGGCGACACGCGGCGTAGAGCTTGACATAGACCTTCAGGATCTCAAAGTCCTTCCCGAGTCCCTCGATCAACACCTCCTGTTTGATTTCGTCGCTCACCGCCTTGAGATAGCCGTCTTCGCCTTCAAAAATCTGCAAGGGGCCTCGCGCCCCTCCTTGGGCCAGGACGCAGGACAGGAGCCCGTTGGAAGCCGCCCTCGCCGGGTTGAGAGGTTTGACCTTGGCTCCCTCCACTTCGTGGTTCACCTGGATCAGCCCCGAAGCCTGAAGTCCGGCCATGCCCAGGGCCCCTGCCGTCTCTTCCGGATTGAGCTTCATGATGTTCGCACAGGCCGCGGCAGCCCCGTACACGCCGGTGATGCCCGTGATGTGAAATCCACGGTTGAGGCTCGAAGGAGTGATGGCGGCACCAAGCCGGATCATGACCTCGTACCCGGTGACCATCCCCGCAAGGAACGTCTTGGAATCTGCGCCGACCCGTTCGGCAGCAGCCAGGGCCGCAGGAACGATGGCGACCCCCGGATGGAGCGCGCCGAAACGGTGGCCGTCATCCATGTCCAGGGCATGGGCGCAAGAGGCATTGGCAAAAGCGGCATTCACCGCCGGAAACTTTTTTTTGGTCTGGAGGATGGTGGCTTCAGGTTTGCCTCCCATGTCCGAAAAAAATCCCACCACGATCTTCGGAAACTCCATGGTGGCGTAGCCCGCCAGGGAAACCCCGACCAGGTCGAGGAGCAGTTTCTTGGTCTGCTGCACGACCTCCGGCCCCAGGTCCTCGAACCGGGTGCGGGTGATGAACTCCGCATAGGTCTCCGAAATGGTTTTCATGAAGTCTTCTCTGTGCGCTCGGTGCCTGTGGTGAACCATAGGCTTTGGTCACTTCTTGCGGAAATCGAATTCCTCGGACTCGCAGACCACGTAGAACTTGAAATCCGTCTTCCCTTCAGGGCTTCTCTCCCTGGAGACAGGGTTTTTCTCCCTCCACGCTTTTGCTTTTTCAAAGGCTTCCATGTTCTCGTAATGGAGTTCGGCAATCCGGTAGAAGGTGGTCTCTCCCCTCACGAGGCCCTTCACGGTGTTGAGCACGACCCGCTTCAGACCCGGGATCCTGGACAGGTCAGGCAGGTGCACCTCCCTGAGCCACTTGTCGTAATCCTGAACGCTCATCCCCGGCATGATGTTGTAACCCAAGATGGCTTTGACCAACCCCTTGCCCTCCCTCTTTATCTGGCTTGAGATTTTGTGCTATTGTTATAATTAGAATACAACATGGGTGTCAAGCGTTTTCTTGGGTTTTTCCCTTTGCTCCTCCATGGTCTTGTACTAATAGTCATCCGATGACGACCCTCAACCTCGACCACATTGCCATTGTGCTTGTAGAGCCCCAGATCCCCGAGAACATCGGGGCCGCGGCCAGGGCCATGAACAACATGGGAATCCGGCGCCTTCTCCTGGTCCGCCCGCAGCGCTGCGACCTCACCCGGATCGTGAGGATGGCCACAGGTACTTCCATCGACATCGTGGAGGAGATGGAAGTCTTCGAGAACCTGTCCGACGCCCTCGCCCCCTTTCACTTTGTCGTCGGCACCACCGCCCGAATCGGTTCCCAGCGGCCCTCCCTCACCAATCCCAGAGACCTGGCCCAGACCCTGGTTCCCATCGCTCAGGAGAATGATGTGGCCATTCTTTTCGGGCCTGAAGATCGCGGACTCTCCAATGAGCACTTGCGCCCCTGCCACACGATCGCCACCATCCCCACGGCTCAGTTTGCGTCCCTGAATCTGGCCCAGGCCGTGATGATCTTCTGCTATGACCTTTTTCTCGCCAGCCGTCTGCCCCCGCAGGAAGCCCTTCCGCGCCTTGCAAACAAGTTCGAACTCGAAGGCATGTACGATCACCTCAAGTCCGTGCTGA
>JALOPA010000330.1 GCA_025454125.1 Thermodesulfobacteriota bacterium | reverse complement strand
CTCCAATGTGATCTTTTTCAATCTGGCCGCCGAGGAGCGCATCCTTGTGATCACACCGGAGCCTACCTCGATCACGGACGCCTACGCTCTTATGAAAGTCCTTTTCTTCAATCACGGGATCAAGGACTTTCTGCTCCTGTCCAACATGGTCAAGGACGAGAGCCAGGGCAGGAAGGTCTATGACACTCTGAGCCGGGTGGTGGCCAAATTCATGAGAGGGGTCTCCGTCGAGTACGCCGGGTGCATTCCGTGGGACGGGCTCCTGCAAAGAGGTGTGAGTCGAAGAGAGCCCGTCATCTGCTGCTATCCCGAAAGCCCTTCCAGCCGAAGTTTCAGGACTCTGGCGGGTTTCCTCATGAGGAACGGGGGCCGGAAGCCCACGGACGGCAACATCAAATTTTTTCTGAAAAGGCTCATGGACGCGGCCAAGGATGAGACCAGAGCTCAGTAAGTACCACGAGAACCTCCCGAGGGAGCAAGAGCGGGTGTGCGCCAAGGACAGAGAGGACACTGTTCTCCGGTATGCTCCCCTCATCCATTTCATTGCCAACCGGCTGGCCATGAGGCTCCCCCCTTCGGTCTCCAAGGATGAGCTCGTAAGTGCGGGAATCGTGGGTCTGCTGGACGCCCTGGAGAAGTTCGACGCAGGACTGGGCATCCAGTTCAAAACCTATGCGGAACACCGGATCCGGGGATCCATGCTCGACGAACTTCGGAAGATGGACTGGTTCCCCAGATCGGTGAGAAAAAGCGTGCAGAAGGTGGAAGAAGCGGTTCTCTCCCTCCAATCCAGGCTGGGCAGAGAGCCTGAGGACGATGAGATCGCCCAGGAGCTGGGGGTGGGGATTGAGGAGTACTTCAGGATGGTGCATCGGGGGGCGGGCGCAGGTCTCCTCAACATCGAGGATCTGCTGGTGGAAGGAGGCGGCGCCAAGCTCAACGGACAGGGGCTTGAAGCGGCTTCCCCTCTCGACGAGCTCAAGGTCAAGGAAGTCAAAGCAGTGGTGGCTCGCGCGCTGAGGGGTCTTTCGGAAATGGAGCAAAAGGTCATCTCCCTCTACTACTACGATGAATTGACCCTGAAGGAAATTGCCGAGGTCTTTCATCTCACGGAATCGAGGATTTGCCAGATTCACAGCAAAGCGATCATGCGATTGAGGATAAAACTCCGGGTCTTTTATGAAGCCTGAAGAAGAACTTCCGCAGGAAAAAGCACAAGCCTCTCCCAAGGGGCGGAAAAAGCCTCTCTGGAGGATCGCCTTTCTCCTCCTTTTTCTCCTCCTGGCGATGGCTGCGCTCTTCTGGAGCAGGACCTCTCCTGTGGAGCGACTGGCGCGCCAGGATGCACCGCTCCCCGTTGTCGCCCAAGTTACGGCTCAGAAGAATGCGGTGATGGCTTTCGACCCTTTCCTGATTCCTTTGAGCGAGAAATCCAGGTACGCCTTTATCTCCTTAAGTTTCTCTCTGGAGTTGCCGAACGGACAGTCAGGGAAGGAAATAAGGGAAAGGATGAGCGAGCTCAGGGGATTCATTTACGACAGCCTGAAAGAGGATTTTCAGAAGGCGGAGGGGATTCCACTGATCCAGGCGGTCAAAGACGGCATTGAACGGGCGATTCGGCTGAGGCTGCGCGGCCAACAGGTCAAAGAGGTCTATATCAGCCAGTTTCTAGCGCTTTGAGACACGGAATTCCCGCTGGGCGGCCCGAGAGAAGAGAAAGGCCATGGCAGGGACAACAGACATCAACGTGATTTTGGCTCAGGGAGATGCGGTGAGGGAGGTCCACAACATCCGCAAGCAAGTATTGGAACAGGGGCAGCAGGCTATGGCCCAGAAGTCTGAGGATCAGAAAAAGGAAATCAAGGCAAAAGTTCGGGAATCTCAACCTGGAGACAAGATAGAAATCCGATCGGATGAGGAAAGGCGGTCAGGCTTGAAGCGCGAGAAGAAGGAAGAGAGAGGGGTACCGTCCAAGTCCGACGAACAGGACCCTGTCTCCCCATCCGGCAAACTCATTGACATAAAGGTGTGAAAAATGCCCACCCTCGATACCGGTTTTGTTCTGCTCATCCTGCTCGTGGTTACGGATCTGGTCGTGTTTGGGGCCGTCGTCTTCTTCATGAAAAACGTGAGGACCTCGAGCCAAAACGAAACCATAAGAAAAGCGGCTGACCTGCTCGAGTCCCTGGTGACCGACTCCGGTAAGGTCGCCGAACAATGGCGGGACCAGGTCGAACAAAAGCAGCACCTGATGAGACAGATGAATGAAGAACTGGATGAAAAGCTCGTGAGCCTCAAGCTGCTCTGCAGCAGGGCGGAAGCTCTGGCTCAGTCCTCCCGGACCGCCGAGAGATCAGGACCGGAGTCCGCTTCCCTCACGGGCCGGGAAAGGAAAATCATCACACTGGCCAGGAAAGGCCGGAGAACAGAGGAAATCGCCGATCAACTCGATCTTCCCAAGGGGGAAGTGGATCTGGTGCTCGGATTGGAGAAGAAGCTCTCCCGTCTGGGCGATGAGAAGAGGTCCGCTTGATCGAGATCCGTCCTCCTTCCAGGCCGCAACCGGGTGAATCCGCCGGTCCGCTCACTGCTTCCATTCGTCTACCGGCCCTGCTGAAAAACGAAATCGTCCAGGGCAAGGTGATCCAACTCCTGGCCGACCAGGACGCGGTGATCGCCATCAAACATCGAAATGTGATCGCCAGGAGCCAGGTGCCTCTGGAGAAAGACCAGGTGCTTCTCCTGAGGGTGGAGCAGACCTCCCCGACGCCCCTCCTCCGTCTGCTGGGGAGTGTAGGCCGAGCCCCGGGAGCGGCCTCCTTGTTGCAGGCCGTGGAGCAGAACCCCTGGCGCCAGGTTCTGGAGAGCCTTGGAAAGCCCATGGCAATCTCACGGGAGCAGAGGCTGCTTAGGGACTTGCTGAACGACCTGTCCACTCTCTTTTCCAAGCCTGGGGATCGCAGCCCCTTGAGAGAGTGGGTTGAAAAGAGCGGGGTGTCCCTGGAAAGCAGGCTCTGTACCCTGTGCCGGCAGGGACGGCAGACCCCGGATGAGGTGGACCGCCTCTTGTCGGGCGACCTCAAAGGCTTGCTGGCCAGAATGGTGCACGAAGAAGAGGTCGCGCCGCCCATGGTGGAGAGGCTCTTCAAGCTCATAGAAACCCTTCAGTGGTTCAATCACGGGAGCCTGGACCAGGCCGGCAAACTTTTCCTCCTCCTTCCATGTCAGGTTTCGGACGGTTTCTGGACCGTGGCTCAGCTTTTGATCCACAAGGAGGAGGAGGGCTCTTCCACGAGCCGGAGCAAAGCAAAAGCCTGCAGGATTGTCTTTTTGGCCGAGTTTTCGAATCTGGGTTGGGTAAGGGCAGAGGTGACGGTGGAAGGCAAGGAGGTTCGCATGGGGTTTCTGTCGGGAAGTGCAGACTCTGCCACCCTGCTCCAGAGGCAGTTGCCTGTCCTGATCGGGAACCTGAAGAGCCAGGGCTTCCAGGTCAGGGACGCAAGGTGCGGCATGCTGGACCCGGATCTGTTGAAGCACAGCATGATCCATGAACTCACAGGAGTGGGAACCGACTCTTTCAGCACCTTTGCCTGATGAAGCCCAGTAAGAAAGCGTTCAGTGTTCGGTGTTCAGGGTTCAGGGTTCAGCAGACAAATACTTGACTCTGGAGACTAACGTTTCTTTCGTTCCTGAACACCGAACACCGAAAACTGAGCGCGCAGCGCGAGCACTGAACACTATGAAAAAAGCGGACAAATACAGCAAAGCAGTGGCGCTGGCTTACAAACCCGGCCTGGACAGGGCGCCCAAGGTCACGGCCAAGGGCAGGGGCAGGGTGGCGGAGAAGATCATCGAACTGGCCAGGCAAAACCACCTGGCGATTCACGAGGACCCGGATCTGGTGGAGACCCTGTCCTTGCTGGATCTCAACGAGGAGATCCCCGAGGTCCTTTACATCGTCGTGGCGGAACTTCTTGCCTTCCTCTACTCCGTGAACGGGAAAAAAGCTCGCGCCTAGGCACTTTTTTCCTCCCTGGGAGGGAGAGGGCCAAGAGGGAATTTGGTTTTCCACGAAATAACAAGGACATACAGCGGCAATTCGAGACCTGTGTTGGCATCATTATTGCTAGAAGAGATTTTGAAAACATGCAAAGGGAGCGCAGAGAATGAAAGGGATGATCTCGGGAATAAGCGGTTTGGTGGACGGCACGCTGATCCAGCAGTTGAGATGTGACACGATCTCCAACAACCTCGCCA
>JALOPA010000329.1 GCA_025454125.1 Thermodesulfobacteriota bacterium | reverse complement strand
CTTCCGTGCAGCCGATCATGCCTCATCTGGAGTCCGGAAAGGTGAGGGCGGTCTTCTGCTCCACAAAGGACAACGTGGAGGGGATCAAGGGCATGGCGACCGTGGTGGACCTGGGTGTGCCGCAGGCGGAAACGATTTCCTGGCGGGGGATCTTCGGCCCCAAGGGCATTTCTGCGGATCGAATCACGGTCCTGGAACAGGCCTTCATGAAGGCGGCGCAAACCGACACGGTCAAGAACAATGCAGCCTTGAGCCCCAAGACCGGCGAGAAGCTGATCCATCTGGCAGGCAAACCTTTTGAGCAGAAGGTTCGGGCCGAGTACGAGTCCACGGAAGCGATCATGAAAACCCTCGATCTGGGATTGAAGAAACAGTAGGTTTCTATCCCGTTGGATTCAATCGGATCGGAGTGTGGGGCGGAGGCCGGATGCTGAGTCTGGATGAAAAAAAGGGTGACGTTGTCCTTTCCGGTGTTCTCTGCGCCATCGGAGCCTACGTCATTTCCGAGGCCCGGGCCATGCCTTATGCGGATGCAACCGTGCCCGGGCCCGGGTTTTTGCCCATGATCCTGGGCGTGATGCTGTGCGGCGTGTCCCTGGCCTTGATGGTGAAGGCGTTGCTTCGGCGCGGAAAGAGTGCCCCTCTTCAGTTGGGGCACGCTTCCATGATCCCTATTCTCCTGGGCCTGATCCTCCTGGCCGCTCTCATGGAAAGTGCCGGTTTTGTCCCCATGGTAGGCCTTTTCGTTTTCTTGTCCCTTTTCACGTTATCTTCGCTTCGATGGTGGCAGAACCTTTGCTGGGCTGTTTTCGCTGCCTTGGCCGCGTATGGGTTCTTTCATCTAGGGCTCGGCATTCCTTTGCCTCACGGAACCTGGTGGTCTTGACGAGGGGTTCGGGGGTCGTTGCGATGCGCGCCGGTGGCTGATATGGAGAACCTGCAACATCTTCTGGAAGGCTTTTTCATCATTCTGACCCCCATGAGGCTCCTGTACTGTTTCCTGGGCTGCCTCTGGGGCACGATTATCGGCGTCCTCCCAGGCATAGGCCCTCTGGGAGGAATGGCCCTGCTCCTCCCGCTCACCTTCAAGCTGGATCCCACTTCCTCCATCATCATGCTCGCAGGGATTTTTTACGGCACCATGTACGGGGGATCGACCACATCCATCCTTCTGAACATTCCCGGAGAAGCCGCGTCGATCGTGACCTGCATGGACGGCTACCAAATGGCTCGCAAAGGTCGGGCGGGGCCGGCCCTCGTGGTGACCGCTTTGGGCTCTTTTGTGGGGGGCACGCTCAGCATCGTCGCTCTCATGTTCTTTGCTCCGCCCCTGGCCCAGCTCATGCTGAAGGTGGGTCCGGCGGAGGAGTTCTCCCTCATGATCCTGGCCCTGCTCGTGGTGTCCATCGTGGGCAGCTCCAGCATGCTCAAGACCGCGGCCATGATCCTTCTGGGGCTTCTGATCGCTACGGTGGGCATGGACCCGTTCACGGGCCATTTGCGTTTCACCTTCGGTTATCTGGGGTTCAGCAGCGGGATCGACTTTGTTCCTCTGGCGATCGGGCTCTTCGGGATCAGCGAAATCCTCATCAACCTGGAGCAGATCGCCCGTGTGGAGGTGATCAAACCGTCTTTCCGGAGCCTTCTCCCCAAGCTGAAAGACCTGAAGGATTCCTGCGGGGCCATTGTCCGTGGGTCTGGCATCGGCATTCTCTTTGGGTTCCTGCCCGGCGCGTCCCACATCATTTCGACTTTTGTCTCCTACGCTCTGGAAAAGAAGTTGTCGCGACACCCGGAGGAGTTCGGCAAGGGAAGAATCGAAGGGGTTGCCGGACCCGAGAGCGCCAACAACGCCACCACCGGCACCTCTCTTGTGCCCACCCTGGTTCTCGGAATCCCACCTCTGCCGGCCACGGCGCTCCTCATGTCCGCCCTGATCATTCACGGCGTCACCCCGGGGCCGCAGCTCGTTCAGGATCACCCCGACGTGTTCTGGGGCCTGATCGCCAGTATGTACATCGGCAACTTCATGCTCTTGATGCTGAACCTGCCGCTGGTCGGGATGTTCGTTAATTTTCTCCGCATCCCCTACGCCTACTTGGCGCCGGCCATTCTGACCATGATGATCGCTGGCGTCTACGGCGTCAATGCGAACACAGCGGACATTCTGCTGATGGTTTTCTTCGGGGTCATCGGGTATGTGCTGCGGAAGTTCCGCTTCGATATGGCCCCCCTTATCCTGGCCGCCGTTCTGGGAGACAAAATGGAGATGTCTTTTCGAAGGGCCCTGACCATTTCCGAGGGCAGCCTCTGGATCTTCTTCAAGAGCTCCTTCTCCAAGATTTTTTTGGCGGCTGTGGTGCTGGTCCTCATTCTTCAGGGCGTGGCCTGGCTCACCGGGTACCGCAAGCGCCAGGACCACGATCTTTGAACGCTCAAAGGAGAATCGCTCATGTCTCAAGATGAAAAAGAAAGAAAGGTCCGGGAGTGTTTTCCCATTCTGGGCAAAATGAAAGACCGGGAGCTCCAGGCGAAGGTCATCCGGTGTTGGGTGAAGATGTGGGAGGAATCGAAGTGGAAAGACCTGAGGGAGTGTCCCTTCACCCCTCCTTTCCCGGAGATCTCTCTGGTCGATCACGTGAACTGTGTCGGGGACCTGGTCCTGACGACGGCAGACGTTGTGGAGCGGCACAACCCTCAGCTGAAGCTCGACCGGGACTACCTGATCACCGGCGTCCTTCTCCATGACCTCAGCAAACTGGTGGAGATCGAGAAAGGCCCGGACGGGGTCAAGTGGGGCGAGATGCTGAAGCTCATGCCCCACTCCACCTACGGCGCCTTCATGGCTCTGGCCCAGGGGCTTTCTCCCCGGGTGGCCAACATCATCATGGCCCACACCCGCATGGCCGGGACTCTGCCTGCCTCGCCTGAAGCCACGCTTCTTCACTACATGGACTATGGGCTGGCCGATGTTCTGCGTGCCCACCGCGGCCTGGCTCTCATCATGGACGGCGGGCCCAAGCTCGGGAAATAGCAACGGGGACTGGTGTCGCGTCTCACAGATAAGTTGTCATCTCGACCCCTTCGAGTGCCTCAGGGTAAACTCCGGGAGAGATCTTCTGAGTGCGCCGAACGCCAAGATTTCTCACTTCGTTCGAAATGACATTTTAATCATGGTACTTTTGAGACGCGACGCCAGGATCAGGAGGGAAAAATGAAACGGACCAGCCGGGTACTCAGGAAACTGCTGGCACAGAAGAGATTGCTTGTGAAGCCGTCGGCCTTTGACGCCCTTTCCGCGAGGATGATCGAAGGGGCGGGTTTCAAGACGCTGGGAATCAGTGGGTACGCCGTTTCCGTGGCCATGCTCGGGAAACCGGATGTGGGTTTGCTGACGCTCACCGAGATGGTAACCATGACTCGCTACATTACAGGAGCGACCAAGCTTCCGGTGATCTGCGATGCGGACACGGGGTTTGGAAATGCCATCAACGTCCTGAGAACGACCGAAGAGTTCATTGGGGCCGGTGCAGCCGGCTTTCACATCGAAGACCAGGTGGCTCCGAAGCGGTGCGGGCACGTAGCCGGCAAGCAGATCATCCCTCTGGAGGAGGCCGTAGGGAAGATCCGGGCCGCGGATCGCGTGCGGAGGGAGCTCGATCCTGATTTTCTCCTCATTGCCCGCACCGATGCACGTGGGGCCGTGGGCGGCAGCCTGAAGGAGGTGATCCGCCGGGGAAAGGCCTACATGGACGCGGGGGCCGATATGATCTTCCCGGACGGCATTCCCTCTCCACAGGAGCTGGAGCGGTGTGTCAAAGAAATCGGCGCCCCGATCCATTACAACATGTCGCCTCTGGGTATGTCCTCCTATATTCCTCTGTCTCAGCTGAACGATATGGGCGTCGCCATTGTATCAAACCCTGCCGGCATGCTTCGGTCCATCCTCAGGGCGATGTGGGATTACGCGCACGGGTTCGCAAAGGGCGGCACAGAATACCTGAAGGAGGCGGACAAGGCGTTTGACTCTCATCCTACGGGCAACCTTCACGCCTTTGTCGGGTTTCCGGAGATCCGGGCACTTGAAGAGGAGTATCTCCCCAAGGAGGAAGTTCAGAAAAAGTATGCCAAGTCCCTGGGCTACCAACCCTAGTGTCCTGAATCATAAGTTCGTTAACATATTGCAAGTTTGATGTGTTCGTAAAAAGCCTTTCAGATCGTCACTCCCGCGAAGGCGGGAGTCTAGAAGATCTTGAAGAGA
>JALOPA010000328.1 GCA_025454125.1 Thermodesulfobacteriota bacterium | reverse complement strand
ACCGAGAATATCGTCTCTCTTGAGAAGTTCCAGCAGCTGGGTGAGTGTCGGCGCTTTTGCAGCCGCATCCTTGCTGAAGGTGACGGAAGGCGGAACCGTCGAGAAGATCTTGATGGGCTGGTTTTTCAGAGTGTCGAGGTACTCAATGAGCCCTTTGTAGCCCAGAGGAAAGGTGAGTTCCATGATCTCCGTGATGATCGTGGTGGTGCCCCCCCGCATGGCATAGCGGAGAAATTCCTGGGGAGACGCATAGTAGAGCATGTGCGTGTGGCCGTCCACAAAGCCGGGAATGAGCGCACGGCCCGCTCCATCGATCACTTTTGTTCCTGACCCGAGGGTGTGGCTCGCATCAGGCCCCACATAGGCGATCCATTTCCCCTTTACCGCTACGGAGGTTTTCTTGAGGACCTCGCGGGTGTACACGTTTACAAGGTCGACCCCTTTGACGACCAGATCCGCTTCCTTCTCGCCAAGTGCGACAGCCGCGAGATCCTTCATCCCCACAACACTGAGCATTTCGATCACAGAATCCTTTCCTTATCGCGAGTCTTTGGCCGCAAGCCCAGAAGCAGGAAGTATACAGTAGGAAGTAAGCAGCAACTCCAACTGAAATGAGATTTTTCGTTTTGCTGCATACTCCTTACTTCCTCCTTCTTCGATTTTACCGCGGAATCTGGCGCGGGTTGGTCATGTTTTCCGGCTTGAGAATGTCATCGAGCGCTTTCTTCGATAGCCACTTCTTCTCCAGCACCAGCTCGTACACGCTCCGGCCGGATTCGAGAGCCTCCTTGGCAATGGCCACGGACTTTTCGTACCCGAGCACCGGGTTGAGGGCCGTGACCAGGCCGATGCTGTTTTCCACGTACTGCCGGCACCGGTCCCGGTTGGCCTTGATCCCCACGATGCACCGACTGGTGAGCACGATGCAGGCATTCTTGAGGATCATCAGGCCATGGAGCAGATCATAGGCCACGATGGGTTCGGCCATGTTCAGCTCAAGCTCGCTCGCCTCGGCCCCCATGGAAATGGTCATATCGTACCCCACGATCTGGTAACAGACCTGGCTCACCATTTCCGGAATCACCGGGTTCACCTTCCCCGGCATGATGGAGGAGCCGGGCTGCATGGGTGGAAGGGTAATCTCGTAGAGGCCGCACCGGGGACCGGAAGAGAGCCAGCGAAGATCGTTGCAGATTTTGGATATCTGCACTGCGGCGCGCTTCAGGTTCCCGGACATTTGCGCAAAGGACCCGCCTTCCTGAGTGGCCTCCACGAGGTTCTCGGCCTTGTGGAGCGGCAAACCGGTCAACTTGGAGAGCTTTCGTGTCACCAGTTCCGCATAGCCCGGAGGGCTGTTGATGCCTGTGCCGATGGCGGTGGCGCCCATGTTGATTTCGTAGAATTCTTCGGACGCCTGGTGGACGGCCCTTATGGCGTCTCCGACCATGACGGCATAGGCTGCAAACTCCTGGCCGAGGGTCATGGGCACGGCATCCTGATTCTCGGTTCGCCCCATTTTGAGGACGTCGGCAAATTCACTCGCCTTGGCCTCCAACGCCGCCTTCAGTTCGGCCATGGCGCCCACCGTGTCCTTGGCCGAGAAGACCACGGCCAGCTTGATCGCCGTGGGATAAGCGTCGTTGGTGGACTGGGAGCAGTTCACATCGTCGTTGGGGTGAAGGTGTTTGTACTCGCCTTTGTTGTGCCCCATGATCTCGAGGGCGCGATTGGCGATGACTTCGTTGGCGTTCATATTGGTGGAGGTTCCTGCTCCGCCCTGGATCATGTCCACCACAAAGTGCTCGTGAAGCGCTCCTTTCAGGATTTCATCGCATGCGGCAGCGATAACCTTCATCTTCTCTTTGGCCAGCACGCCCAGCTCGCTGTTTGCCATGGCCGCCGCCTTTTTCACGTACGCCAGGGCATTGACGAAGTGTCTGAAGTTCTTGAGCGGGGTGCCGGAGATGGGGAAGTTTTCAAGGGCCCGGATCGTCTGAACCCCGTAATAGGCATGATTGGGCACCTCCCGTTCACCCAGGAGATCGTGCTCCCAGCGCACGTTCTGGAGCAAGGTTTCCGCAGCGCCCTCCCCCAAGAGCTTCTCCGAGGTGTAGCGCAGGCGTTCACTGATCCGGCGCGCCACCTGGGCCACCAACCGGTAAAAGACGTCCGGCTTGCTCTGGCGGACCGCTTCCAGCTCGCGCCTGGGAATCTGGTACACCGCAGCCCCTTTCGGCGCAAAGGCGCCGGTGGAGTGGGCCGAGTCGTCGAGCAGGGCAGCCTCGCCGATCAGGGCGCCGCGGCCGAGAGAGGCGAGATGAACCTGGTTCCCGTGCAGGCCCCTGACAATGTCCACCTGGCCTTCCACGACGAACCCGATCCAGAGCCTTGGGCTCGACTCATGAAAGAGCCAGGCCCCTGCATCGTAGGTCTTCAATTCCCCCTTCTCCGCAATGCCGCGGAGATCCTCGGGCCGGACCCCGATGTGCGCGGCGCCGGCCTCGATCATTCCCTCCAGAGCATGCTTAGGCGTTTTCTTCATCGCTTTCATTTGGTCTTCTCCTTGTGGAAGAAGTGAATTAGGGACAAAGGGACAGAGAGGCAAAGGCACAAAGCAGAAAGCCCATTCTCCTCTATCTCTTTGTCCCTTTCTTACTGTGTGCCCTCTTTGCTGTCATTCCCGCGGAGGCGGGAATCCAGTTTTTCCTAACTTTTCTGGACTCCCGCCGCAGTCCACCCCCGCGAAGGCGGAGGCGGGAGTGACGAACGGATTCCCTTTTCAGCGACCTGCTAAAAACTCACTTTGGCCATGACCAAGCCGACGAAGATGGCTGTTGCCGTCGACACCAGGCCCGGCAGCATGAACGAATGGTTCAACACGAATCTGCCGATACGCGTCGTTCCTGTGCGGTCGAAGTTCATGGCCGCAATCAGAGTACCGTAGGTGGGCAGGAAAAAGTATCCGTTCACGGCAGGCCACATGGCAATAAGGTACGGGGACGGAATCCCCAGGCTGATCCCCAGAGGCATCAGGGCCCGCGTGGTTGCCGCCTGGCTGAAGAGAAGCACGGAGGCAAAGAACAGACCCAAGGCAAAAGTGATGGGGTATTGGGTGGTAATATCGCCGATGGCGCCGATAATGACCTTTTCATTTCCTTCGATGAAGGTGTCGCCCAGCCAGGCCAATCCGAAAATCCCGATCACCGCCGTCAGCCCGGCCTGGGACACATTGGTCTTGGGAATGGCGGCGGCCGGCACCCGGGTCACCAGGAGCGTGATCGCCGCCACCGAGAGCATGACGATCTGGATGGTCGTCGCCATGTCCAGAGGCGCCAGGGCATTGCCTTTGGGAACTTCCGGCCGAAGCGCCGGAAACAGGCCGGCGGCTACAACGAGGGCGACGCCGCATAGGAACATCAGGGCGCTGGTGCGGGCGGTCCAGGGCAGTTCCTTTGCGGCTGTTTCCTCTTTGCGGCCCTTTGGCGGTTTCACCTCGCCCGCCTTCAAACGGCGGAGGTATTCCGGATCGTCCTTCAGTTCCTTCCCCACCCGGGTCTGGACCAAAGCGGCAATGACCACGCCGACGAGGGTCGCCGGTAAACAGATCAGCATGATGTGGGTCAGGCCGAAACCGGAAGGCTCGTAGAGCGCGATCATGGCCGCCATGGCCGCTGAAACCGGGGAGGCGGTAATCGCCTGCTGGGATGCGATTGTCGAGACCGCTATGGGCCGCTCAGGCCTGATCCCGTTCTCATGGGCCACTTCATAGATGATCGGCAGGAGCGGGTAGAAAACGTGTCCAGTGCCGGCCCCGAGAGTGAAGAGATAAGAGACCACCGGAGCGACCACGGTGATCTGTCGCGGATTGCGCCGGATGACGCGCTCGGCCAGGCGGACCAGGTAGTTGATGCCGCCCGCAGCCTCCATGACCGCGGCGGCCATGATCACGGCCAGGATGATCAGCATCACGTCCACGGGCGGACTGGTGGGCGGCAAGCCGAAGACGTAAGAGAGAACGAGGACTCCGACCCCACCCCACAAGCCCAGCCCCACTCCCCCGGAGCGGCTTCCGAGGAAGATCGCCGCCATGACCACCGCAAACTCCAACAGCAGTTTTATGCTCATTCGTCACCTTCCTGGACGGTCAGCCCAATCGGGGTCCTGCTTCCTGCACGCTCTTGGACGACTGATCCTTGAACTGCACGAAATTCTCCTTGAAGAGAACAGCCAGTTTCTTTGCCTGTGCATCGTAGTCCGCCGG
>JALOPA010000327.1 GCA_025454125.1 Thermodesulfobacteriota bacterium | reverse complement strand
GGCCAGGGCAGGACCGGATATCTCTCTTCGCCTGAGCGACAATGTGGCATCGAACCGCCGGTTCCCTTCATGGGTGCTGTTGACGATGTGCACCTGAATGGTTTCACCCGGCACCCTGAACCGCCAGTCGTAGTGGATCTCCATCTCCATGAAGGGAGAGACGTGGAAAGCCTTGGAAAAGCGGTAGCGTCTCCACTCCGGATTGGGATGCTCGTTCAAGGCGTCATGGAGCACATAGCAGTGCTCCTCGCCCCAGGGGGTGTTGTGAACCTCGGCCACGATGGTGTCCACACGACGGTCTTCCTGATCAAAACAGAAATAAAAGCTGACCGGGTTGAAGCAGTAGCCGAAATACCGGAAATGGGCCAATAGACGGATGGGACCGCCGGGCCTCTTGCCTGTCTCCTTCTCAACCAAATCCCTGACAGCACGGTCCAGGGGAACCCGCGGATCCCCGAGATGGTCCCTTCTCCGCAGGTACGCCAGGTTGACCTCGCGGCCTGACCAGAGCCAACGGCCTTCAAAGAGGGTCTGGAGTTCCGCGAGATCCGCGTACATGAGAAAACGGTAATGAAAGGAGTTTTGAACCGGGCTGAAGCGACGGTGCCTCACCTTCCCCTCGTAGATGGCGCTGTGCATGATCAAAGGCCTTTCCCAAAGTGTTTGCACACAGCCAGAGCGCTCTTCACCCCATCCTCATGGAACCCGTAACTCCAGTAAGCGCCGCAGTAGTAGGTGCGCCGCACCCCGCTGATCTCCTCTCTTCTCCCCTGGGCCGTGGCACCGGCAGGTGTCAAAACCGGGTGAGCGTACAAAAGTTTTCGCACAATCTTTGACGGGTCAACCTCTGCCGGCCGGTTCAGGGTCACGCAGAATTCCACCGGCGCGTCCAGGCCCTGGAGGATATTCATGTCGTAAGTGAGGGCCACACGACCCAGGCTTTCGGCCGGCACATGGTAGTTCCAACTGGCCCAGCATTTCCTGTGACGGGGCAGAAGGGATGGGTCGGTGTGGAGGACCGTCAGGTTTTCCTGATAGGGAAGGGCTCCCAGCACTTGCTTTTCCGCATCTGAGGGGTCGGAAAGCAAGGCAAGGGCTTCGTCGCTGTGCACAGCCAGGACGACCGTATCGAAGCGTTCCGTTCCTCCGGTCTTGGACCGGACCTCCACACAACCTTCTCCTCTTGTGATGGACTCTACTGGGCAGTTGAGGCGAATGCGATCGGCAAAAGGCTTGATCAGCTTTCCCACATACTGACTAGACCCTCCTCGGACCACCAGCCACTGCGGCTGGTTGCGCACTTTCAAGAAACCATGATTGTGGAAGAACTCCACGAAGTAGCGGGCGGGGAACTGCCGAAACCGGAGCGGATCGGCAGACCAGACCGCAGCGCCCATGGGCAGGATGAACTTCTCGATGAACAGGGAGGAGTATTTTTCTCTTTCCAGGTAGCCCGCCAGGGTCACTTGGTCGTCACGGGCTTCGAGCAGCTTTAACGCTTCCCTCCTAAAACGGAAGATGTCCATGACCATGCGATAGAACGCCGGTCTGAGAAGATTGCGGCGCTGGGCAAATAGGGTATCCAGGGAACTGGGGCTGAACTCCAAACCCGTTTGCTCGCATTGCAGGCTGAAGCTCATCTGAGAGTTCTTCCAGGGAACGTCAAGGCGACGAAGTAGCTTGACAAAGTTGGGGTAGGTGACTTCGTTGAAGACGATGAAGCCCGTGTCCACGGCAAAAGTCCTGCCTTGCGCCTCCACATCGTGGGTGTGGGTGTGCCCGCCGATGTAATCGTTTTTTTCAAAGACGGTGATGTCATGGGAGTCTGAGAGAAGGTAGGCGGTCACCATCCCTGAAATGCCTGTTCCGATGATTGCGATCTTCATAGGCTATACCCCCGGATTCGAGGCAGTGGCAACTTATTGCCTCAATTTCTTTTTTCGGCTGCGCGCAGGTAGCGATCGGAGATCTCTTTCATTCGTTTCCGGTTCACGCCGAAGTCATAATACCCTGCTCTGGAGGCAGAACGAAAGTGAATAACGCGGGCCGAATCATCCGGGACAAACTCCACGTCATCCACGAAGCGGAAAAGGGCCGAGCGGAATTCTACATGGAGGTAAGAGGGGGTGGCGGAGGCGATAGTGGCCCGTTTCATCTCCTGGACAATTCCAACCAGGCGATCCATGCTTTCCCGGCCTGACTTGAGATACGGCAGCGGAGTCATGGCTCGGTCCGGGTCTTTGCTCTTGGTGGAGACGCAGTTCGGTGAATCAGGGCATGGTGCGAGGTCAGCCGGCGTCGCGCTGCGGCTGTCCTGGGCATGGCCGGCGCACGCGACAGCGCTTATGACAATGAGAAATAAGGCCACGATCTTTATCCTCCGTTCAAGCATCATTCATTTCACTTTCTGCGCCGCGCAGTAGGCACAAGGGCAAGGGACAAAGGCACAAAGGCACACAGGCACAGAGGGACAAAGCGGAAGAAAGGGACATAGTGACAAAGGGACAAAGATGCAAAGGGTAAAGACAAAAAAGAAGTGTTCTGCTTTGTCCCTCTGTGCCTTCCTTCATTTTTCAGGGCCCCTCAAATCGAGATCCGGAGGGGGATGGCGCAGGCTCTTGACCCATCGCGCAGGAAAAGCCTCCAGACCGTTTTCTGCACCCAGGAGAGCTCCGAGCACAGCGCCCCGATGCACATTATCACCGCCCAGATTGGTGTTTGCAACCAATCCCTGCTCAGGCCGGTTGTGGTATTTCAACGCAAGGTACAGCACGGACGGCACCGAGTCCTCCACGTAACAGGCAGTGCTCAGGCGCCTGCCCACAACCGCTTCGTCAGGGTCATCAAGCCACTGCAAGTAAGGAAAACCATAGAGAGGGTTTTTCTGGTCCCCGATCTGTTGCAGAAGAACCTCGCGAAGGGGCTTGCCTGAAAGGACTTCAAGCAGAAGGCTGATCAAGAGATCAGCGGCAGTCGCCATCTTCTTGCCCAAGTGAGTGAGAGAAAGGTGTTCCATGGCCGCTTCCCTCGCCCGGTTGGGTGAATGCCTATAGAAAACAACAATGGGCACCAAGCCGACCATGCCGCCGATGTGCTTTTCCATGACCCCGCACTCATGGGGATTCTTGCCTGCCGCATAGCTGGTGAAAAAATGGCGATGGTATTCTTCCACATACGTGTCGCGGTGCGACCCGGGCGTTGTCATGAAAGCGATGTATCGCTTCAGGTAGTCGTCCGAGGAGTATCCCCTGTTGGCATTGAGGGAGTCCATCAGGAGAGTGCAGAGCTTAAGATTCAGCGTGTTTTCTCCAGCTTCGAGGAACTGGTGATAGTGAATGCCTCTCTTGCCCCAGTATTGCGCCTGATCGTGCAGTATCTCGCCTTTTTCATTGACGGGCCGGTAGGTGGAGCGCCAGAGGATGCTGTCCGAATGGGGGTTCCTGGGCGCAAGGTAATCGGTCACCCGGCCATAATCCCTTCGAAGAGCCGAGGTATCGTAATACCAGTGAATTGGCATGGCCAGGGCGTCACCGATGAAAAGCCCGTAGAGAGCTCCCTTGCAGAGGGATTCATCCGACAAAGGCTGCGGACGCTCACTTGACAATCTCAATGTCTCCGGCGTACCTTCCAACCACGTCCCCCTCTACGCACTCCGCAAGCTCCTCTTCTGTGGCGTCTTTAACGCTCTTCAGAGCGTCCAGAGGACAAAGGAACTCGCTGCCTGCCTTGTCCTTGAGGCGAATGTACTTCTTCCCATGGGCCTCTTGATCAGCCATCTGAAGACCTCCTTCTGATATCAAGTTCTACAACGCCTGGAAATTATTAACCGAATGAGAAGAAGTCAAGGGCAGGGAGCTTGAACGCAAGAGTAGGAAGATATAAATTAGCGCATAAAATTGCAAAGGAGGTTACCCTATGTCCTACGTTATTGAAATTCCCGGGTTTGGAATGCCCCATTCCAAGCATGAGCAGCATCTCTGCTTTCTGCAGAATGTGGGTTATGTTGAGAAAAATTTTGAAGAGTACAAGCGGCTGGTCAGGGATCCAAAGTTTGTGTGCAAGAATTGCGGTCGTGTAGCAGAACATTCGGTCAACCTGTGCGAGCCTGAGAAGCTTTGATTTCTTGAATCCTTCTGCCGCACTCATTGACTTGAAATAATCGAGACCTATATTGCTCCAAAAAATGGAGGTGCTGGTATGAATTTGAAAAAGTATTTCGAGAGCAAAAAAGGAATCGGAGTGTTGAGCACTGCAGACGAAAAGGGTAAGGTCAATGCCGCACTTTATTCAAAGCCCCATGTTATCGATGACAAACACGTGGCGTTTATCATGGCGGACAGACTCACTCATGCAAACACGGAAAAAAACCCCTTTGCCACTTTCCTCTTCAAAGAAGACGGGTCCGGTTATAAAGGGAAGCGTTTGTATCTCAAGAAAAAGAGTGAAACCGAAAACCAGGAGCTCATCGCCAGCACCTGCAAAATCGAATACGCCGGCCGAATCTGTGAGCCCCGTTACCTGAAGAAAACCTTCCTCGTGACTTTTTCAGTCCAGTCGGTTCTTCCCTTGCTGGGAAAGAAATGAGTTGTCACTAAACCTCCACTTCTGCCTCTCTCCACTCCCTCTCCCCCAGAGTCTTTTCCGCATCGGGAGGAGAGGGGTTAGAGGAGGGGAAGCGGTTTTTTATGCAGCTCCTTCACCTGTCCCGACAGCGAAGCCTTTGGGCGTAAGGCCAGTGGAGGACGGGGTTCCCGCGATTTTCGCCAGGAACGTGTCGCCTAGGGTCTTGATGTGCTCATCAATGTTGTCGAAGTAGTTGTAATGGATCTGCTCT
>JALOPA010000326.1 GCA_025454125.1 Thermodesulfobacteriota bacterium | reverse complement strand
CAGAGTTCTGACAACAATGCTTCGGGGGTCATATCTGCCTCCTTTCAAAAACTTCCCTAGAAATAACAGGCAGATGTTGACCCTCGATCCCCTGTCAGTCAACTATCTTTTTGTTACGTACAGCCAAATGGATGGTTGTGCGGGTGGGTTCCGAAAATCGGCTATGCCGCTCGTCAGGTTTTCCGTGTGCAAAATGGCAGCGAAGCGCAGGGGGATGATTGCTCGTTACTGGTCACTGTTTACTCGTCACTTCTTCTTGGAGAGCGTGTAGTCGAAAGAGACGTTGACGTTGAGGCGGCTCACGGTGATGGTGGAAGGAAAGGGGGGGAAAGGCGCGGCACTCTGAACGGCCCTCTCCGCCTCGCGGTCGAGCACCTCGTGGCCGGAAGATCGAGTGATCTCCATGCGGGTCAGATCGCCGTCCCGGTTGAGGCTGAAAAGAGCCACCAGCCTTCCCTCCAGTTTCTTCTTTCTCGCTTCCTGAGGATACTTCCACTGCCCTGCGATTCTCTCCTTGATGGCTTGAGCGTAGGTCACATACCTCTTGTCGTCCGTGTCGAGGGATATGGTCTCCTGGGTCTCGTCCGAGGCGGTCTTCGGGGCTGCGGGCTCCTCGGGCTTGGAGATGTCCGTGTCCGGCTTTTCGGACAGGTCCAAATCGTCAACGGGAGGTCTGAGAAGTTCCACCCGGTAGACCCTTAGAT
The DNA here is from genome assembly GCA_025454125.1 of Thermodesulfobacteriota bacterium. Next base: position 3,569 of record JALOPA010000326.1, on the reverse strand, counting down.
CGTCTCCTGTCAAGTCGATAGGGATAGCGTTTTGAAGGGCGAGAACCATGGCGACGTGGAAAGCCAGGGACACCATCACGCAGATCCGGAGAATGCGCTCGGTTTGGTGAACGGAAGCCTCAGTCGCCGCTTTGATTATTCTGAGAGCCATTGACCCACCACTCGGTCTTTTTTTCGAACCACCATTCCGTGCTGTCCGTATCCAGAATCTCTTTCGCCATCACCTGTGCCGAATCGGTCTGAAGCCTCTTCACCGCGAAGTGCAACCACTCCCGGGCATAAGCGTTCCCCAGGTCCTGCTGCTCCTTCAACGACAGGATCAGGTCCAGCTGGTCCGCATCCTTGGAAATGCGGGCTTCGAGGGTCTTGCCTTCGTTGAACTCGCGGGTCAAAGAGACGATCTCATCCCGGATGGGGAGTCCTTTGGCAAGATCCTCGACCGCTCGGGCTTCGTCGACTTGGACGTATCGCTTGTTGACGTAATTGTGGTCGCCGGTCCTGGCCTCGTGAAGGTCGTGGAAGAGGCACATGAGCGTGGTTTTCATGGCGTTGGCCCGGGGCTCCTTCTGAGAGAGGAGGTAACCGATGAGGGCCATGCGAAAGGAGTGCTCGGCCACGGATTCTTCGCCGGAACCGAGGAACTGATAGCCGGTGCGGGGTGTCTTCTTCAGCATCCCCACTTCGAACAGGAAGTTGACGAGTGCTCTCATGACATTCTCTCAATAGGGAGGCGGGACGGAAATGTCAAGGTCCTTTTGGCGGCCCGCTTTTCTTGATTTATTGTTTTCCAGGATATACTATGACATCAAGAGACACCCTGAGGAAAAGAAAACGTCATGAGCTCACCAAAGATCATGAAAATATACAAATTCCCTGAGCCCGTGCTCAGAGAGAAGGCGGAACCGGTCGAAAATATCGACGGGGAAATTCAAGGCCTGATCGACGCCATGGGGGAGACCATGTATGCAGCGCCGGGCATCGGTCTTGCCGCCAACCAGGTTGGGGAAGCCATCCGGCTGCTTGTCTATGACCTCACGCCCAAGGATAAAGGCAGGGACCTTTGCGTGCTCATCAATCCGGAGATCGTTGAGGCAGAAGGAGAGATCCTCTACGACGAGGCGTGCCTGAGCGTCATCGATTATTCCGCGGAAGTCAAACGGAGCGCCCTGGTCAAGGTGCGCGGATTCGACAGACACGGCAAACCGGTTGACGTGGAAGCCGAAGGCCTCATGGCCATATGTCTGCAGCATGAAATCGACCACCTGAACGGGAAGCTCTTCATCGATCACATCAGCAGTTTGAAAAGAGCTCTCTACAAGCGCAAGCTTCAGAAGATGCTGAAGAGCGAGGACAAGGACTGATTCATGACCCCATTCCCCGAAGAACCCTTCCCCAGTCATCCAAGAATCGTCTTCATGGGCACTCCGGAGTTTGCCGTTCCCGCCCTGAAGGCGCTGATCCGCCAGGGCCACCACGTCCTGGCGGTGGTCACCCAGCCGGACAGGCCCAAGGGGAGGGGGAAGAAACTCACGGCGCCGCCCGTGAAGCAGCTTGCTCTTGAGCATGGGATTGAAGTCCTCCAGCCGGAAAAGGCATCCGACGATACCTTCTGCGGCCGGATCAGGGAAAAGAACCCCGACCTCATCGTGGTGGTCGCCTTTGGTCAGATTCTCAGGAAGAAACTCCTGGACATCCCCAAGTGGGGCGTGATCAACGTCCACGGGTCTCTGTTGCCGACCTTGAGAGGGGCGGCGCCCGTGCAGTGGACCATCCTGAACGACGAAGCAAAAACGGGTCTCACGGTGATGCACATGGACGAAGGCATGGACACTGGCCCCATCCTGTTTCAGGAGGAGATCCCGGTGCTGAAGGACGAGACGGCCGGTCACCTCTATGACAGGCTCGCGAAGATGGCGGGCGATTTCCTGGCCAGAAGCCTGGAACGCCTATCGGGAAATCGGGTCAGCGAGACCCCTCAGGACCACGCCAAGGCCACCTATGCTCCCAAAATCACGAAGGACCTCTGCCTGGTGGATTGGAAGGAAACGGCGCCCAAAGTCTCGGCACGCATCCGAGGCATGGACCCCAGACCCGGCGCCTACACTCTATGGGAGGGGCAGGAGATCAAGCTCTTTGCCTCGACGGTGATCGACAAAACCTGGGAGGAGGGCTTACCGGGAAAAATCCTGGGTCTGAGAGAAGAAGGTCTGGTCGTCGGAACCGGCCGCGGGACCGTAGGGATCAGAGAGCTGCAATATCCGGGGAGAAACAGGCTGCCCGTGAAGGAGTTTTTGCGCGGCCACCCTATGCCTGAAGGGGCCGTGCTGGGCCAGTAGGGGCGCACGTGAACGACGCACGACATCACAGGATCGAAGAGTCGAACGGAATCGAAGCCGACCATCAGCCGGATAAGAGGATCTTCCTCCTCCTCCTTCTGCTCACCTGCGGCGCCCTGATCGTGGTGGCCGTGGCCTTGTGGCTGATCCCCTACATCGGCTTCACCAACATCCATCCCCGTCTTCCCCTGATCATGGCGATTGTTTTTGCGGCGATCGTTGCGTTCCTGATCGGAGGGGGCCTGACTCTGCTGTTCACCATTCTTAGAGGAAAGAACCTGTTCTTCAACAAGGAAATCCGCGGGGTGGTGATCCGCTTTCTTTTTCCTCTTCTTGTGCTTGTGGGAAAATGCATCGGCATCAGCAAGGATCAGGTGCGGCGGTCCTTTGTGACGATCAACAACCAGCTGGTCCTGGCAGAGGCAAGGCGAATTCATCCGAACCGGTTGTTGATCCTGTTGCCCCAGTGCCTTCAGTTTCACGAATGCGGCGTCCGCATCACCGGGAACGTGAAGAACTGCAAAGCCTGCGGGAAATGCAAGATCAAGAACCTTGTGGAGCTCTCGGACAAGTACGGCGTATCCATCTCGGTGGCGACGGGCGGGACCCTTGCCAGGAAGATCGTGGTGGACAAGAAACCGCAGTTGATCATCGGGGTGGCGTGTGAAAGGGATTTGACGAGCGGCATCCAGGACACCTATCCCATCCCGGTCTTCGGAATCCTCAACAAAAGACCGAACGGCCCGTGCTACGACACGGATGTGGATTTGGATCTCGTCGAAAGAGGCATGGAGTCATTCCTGATCTATGAAGGTAGAGACACCAAGGGATCTCGCCCTGAGGGTGCTGAACGACCTCTCCCGTAAGCCCGGATTCTCCGCAAGCTCTCTGGACAGCCTCTTCAGATCCAGGCCTCCTCTGGAGGAGAGGGACAGAGCTCTTGTCAGCCAGCTGGTCCAGGGCTCGATCCGGTGGCGGGCAAGGCTTGACTGGACCGTGTCGCAGGCATCCGATGTTTCCCTCAAGAAGATCTCTCCCGCTGTGCTCAATGTTCTTCGCCTGGCTCTTTATCAGGTTCTTTTCCTCGACAGGGTACCCGAGTCCGCAGCCGTCAATGAGGCGGTGAAGCAGGCCAAGAAAAAGCACCCTCCCTACGTCGCTTCCTTTGTCAATGCGGTTCTCAGAAACGTGTGCCGCAACAAGGAAGAAATCTCCTTTCCCGATCGCGGCAAG
>JALOPA010000325.1 GCA_025454125.1 Thermodesulfobacteriota bacterium | reverse complement strand
AAGCTTTTTTCGTCTCAAGAGCTCCTGAAGCAATGCCGCAGGTCGCCATCCCGATGTGGATTTTAGGCAGGGCGGTTTGCTTGAAACTCTGCCGACGTTTTTCGGCTTCTTCCTTGATCGCCTCGAAGGTGGCCTTAGGGCTTGGCTGAGTCATCTTTCGCCTTTTCTCTTTCCTGCCGCTCTTTGTCCAGCTGGAAGCCGAGAATCAGTCCCTCCACTTTGCTCGGGGCCATGTGTCCCTGAACTTTTTCTTCCACAAGGGCCACCGGGGCCAAAGCACAGCAACCTACACAAGCCACCCGGTCAATGCTGAACTCTCTGTCTTCCGTGGTCTGCCCGTCCTTGATGCCGAGTTTCCTTTCGAAGTTTTCCAGGATGATCTCCCCACCCCTCACGTGACAGGCCGTCCCCAGGCAGACTTTGATAGGATGCTTTCCTGGAGGATGAAAACGGAACTGATTGTAGAAGGTGGCCACTCCGTAGACTTCGCCGGCTGTGAGGTGAAGGTGTTCGGCTACCCTGCGGATGGCTTCAGGGGGCAGGTACGCAAGCTTTTCCTGAATTCGCTGAAGAAGGGGAATGAGGTTTCCGCGGTCCTCTCCAAAAGGAGAGACACACGCATCCAGTTCACGCAGTTCTTCAGCGCTCCTATCGTCTGTCATCGGATCGTGTTGCTCCTGCAATTAGATCCTCTCCATGGCGCCATAGACGCTCTGGAGGCGGTCACGAAGAAAGAAGCAAAGTCTCTCGAGAATGCAGCAGCCGAGCGCGGGATTGCTGAGCATCAGGGCTCTGATCTCGGTTCCATTGAAAAACACGGCTTTGGTCGGCTTCTGACACGAGGCGGAGGACAAGAAACTGTGGGATATCCCCAGGAGCGTGGACCAGCAGCCAAAGGCTCTGCCTTTTCCGATGATACCGATCACGACATTGCCTTTGCGAGTTCCCAAATCCACGGTCCTTTCCAGAGCGACCTGTCCTTCAGCAATAATGTAAATGCGATCGCCGGTGTCTCCCTGGCGAAAGATGGCTTGACCGGGCTGAAAGGTCTCTTCCCGGCAAAAGCCGGCGATCTTTTCAATGTCCTTTCTGTCAAGCCCTCGGAAGAGCTCCGAGCTCTCCAGCGCCTCAAAGATCTTTGACCCGTCCATAGGCCCTCCTGCGGCATGCCATGCCTTCAGATGGTGTAACATATCGGACTCGGGCAGAATTTATCATTCGAAGCCGGTGAAGTAAACCCCTCTTTGTGCCAAAATTCGTTGCGTTTGCCGGAGGAAAAAGCTTCCGGTTCGTGTGGGGGAGGAAAAAGGAGTTTCAGACAGATTTTTCTCACCAAAGGCTGCCTTTTTCACGGCTCCCTTGAAAACCTGAAATTCACACTCTCCGCAGACGCCTTTTACTCCGCAGAGGTGATTGATGTGAAGCTCTGCTCTCTGGCCGGCCTGGGCAATGGTTCAGCCTTCAGCAAGTTCGACGGACTTCTGAGCAGGGAAAAAGGCGATCCAGTGCTTTTTCATGGGACGGGACACGTGGTTTCGATCGGAGCCCGGCTTAAGAACGATCCCCCGTATAACATTGCTTCCGGAGGGAAGTAACATAAATATGAATAGTTCAGGGCAAATACAGGTAGTAGTAGAATTTTTGTTGACGTACTATATCTTGCGTTCTAATATAAAAAATTGTGTATAGTTGATATTCAAAGAATGTAACTTCTAAAGCCGAAAACCTTTATTCCCTCTTTCAAAGACCCAAGTCGGAGCAGAGTTTTTTTCTAACACAACCCCTTTAGAGTTTTCCAGGAGGCTCTTCATGGCTCAAGTGGATCGTCTTTTGGTCAAAGATGAGCAAGGTTCGGATCTCGCCTCTTTCAGCTGGGATGATCGCCTGTTTTCCGATCTCCTGGCCAGCGCCACCTTCGTGAACACTGCTCAGGCCATGGACATCAGCCGATCCCTGATGGAGGAGATCCGCAAGAGGGAGATCCAGACCATCACCATCCCCCTTCTGGAGAGGATCATCGAGGACAAATTGAAAGAGTACGGCATCTCCAAAACCGACCCGGTCCGCCTGGACAGCTCCCTCTTCAAGAGAAAGGGAAAGCTTGCACTCAGCCAGAACGCCAAAACCGTGCTCGAAAGAAGGTATCTTCGGAAAGACCTCAGCGGGAAAATCATAGAGACTCCGGAGGAGATGTTCCGCCGGGTGGCCCGGCACATTGCCAAGGCGGAAAAAGCCTATGGAGACGAAACCCAGGTCAAGAAAATGGAAGAAGTCTTCCACGCCATGATGACGGAATTCAAATTCCTGCCCAACTCTCCGACCCTGATGAATGCAGGCCGGAGGCTGGGCCAGCTGGCCGCCTGCTTTGTCCTGCCCGTTGAAGACAGCATGGAGGGGATTTTTGACGCGCTCAAGAGCGCTGCGCTCATTCACAAGTCAGGCGGCGGGACAGGGTTTGCTTTCTCAAGGCTCAGGCCGAAAAACAGCAAGGTGGGGACCACGGGCGGCGTCGCTTCCGGGCCCGTGTCCTTCATGAAGATCTTCAACACCGCCACCGAACAGGTCAAACAGGGAGGAACCCGGCGGGGCGCCAACATGGCCATCCTGCGAGTCGATCACCCGGACATCGTGGAGTTTATCACCTGCAAGAGGGACAACCGCGAGCTGAACAATTTCAACATCTCCGTGGGTGTGACCGGCGCCTTCATGGAAGCGGTCAAGGCCGGAACCTCCTACGACCTCATGGATCCGCGCGAAAAGAAGAAGGTGGGCGAACAGGACGCGCTGGAGGTCTACAACGCGCTCGTCTACAACGCCTGGGAGAGCGGGGATCCTGGAGTGATCTTCCTGGATCGAGTCAACCGGGACAATCCCACCCCGGAGCTCGGCGAAATCGAAAGCACCAACCCCTGCGGCGAGCAGCCTCTTCTGCCCATGGAAGCCTGCAACCTGGGTTCCATCAATCTGGCCAAGTTTGTGGGCTACAAGGAAGGGCTTCTTTCTATTGACTACAACGGCTTGAAGGAACTCGTGTGGAACTCGGTTCGCTTTCTGGACAACGTGATCGACATGTCCAAGTACCCGCTGCCGGAGATCGAGAGAATGGCCAGGGGCAATCGCAAGATCGGGCTCGGTGTCATGGGGTTCGCGGACATGCTGTACCAACTGGGGGTTCCCTACGATTCGGAGCAGGCCCTGGAAGTGGCGGAGAACGTCATGGCGTTCATCCAAAAGGAATCGAAGGAGGCCTCCCGGGCCCTGGCAGAAGAAAGGTCGGTTTTCCCCAATTTCGAGAAGAGCATTTACAAGAGCATGGAAAACAGCCGCTTCAGAAATGCCACGACCACCACGATCGCTCCTACAGGGACACTCAGCATCATCGCCGGGTGCTCCAGCGGCATAGAACCGCTTTTTGCTCTCAGCTTTGTCCGGACGGTTATGGACAACGACAAACTCCTTGAAACGAACCCCTATTTTGAAAGGGTCGCTCGACAAAGGGGCTTTTATACGCCGGAGCTCATGGATGAGGTGGCGCGATCGGGCAGCATCCGGCACACGGAGGGGATTCCCCAGGACGTGAAGGAGGTTTTCGTGACCGCCCACGACATCACCCCGGAGTGGCACGTGCGAATGCAGGCGGCTTTTCAGAAGCACACGGACAATGCCGTTTCCAAAACCGTGAACCTGCCCAGGGATGCCACGGTGGAAGACGTGATGAAGGTTTACAACCTCTCCTACGAACTGGGGTGCAAGGGCATCACCATTTACCGCGACGGCAGCAAGGAAAACCAGGTCCTCAGCGTGGATCAAAAGGGGCAAGCGCTGAAGCCCATGATCGGCGATGTTCTGGATCGCCCTGAAACGCTCGATGGATTCACCACCAAGGTCGTCACGGGGATGGGGAATCTCTATGTCACGGTGACGGAAATGGACGGCAAGCCCTTCGAGGTCTTTGCCACCATCGGAAAGTCCGGCAAATCCACGATGGCGAAGACCGAAGCCATTGGAAGGCTCGTTTCTCTGGCGCTCCGCTCCGGGGTCTCTCCGGATAAAATCGTAGAACAGCTCAAAGGAATTTGCGGAGAGCACCCGGTGTTTTCCAAAGACGGGTTGGTGCTCTCCATTCCGGATGCCATCAGCAAAGTCCTCGAGAAGAGATACTTGAAGGACCAAAAGCCCACGACCCACAAGTACGCAAACAGCCTTCTCGGGGAGACCTGCCCCGAGTGCGGCCAGACCGTCAGCTTTGAAGAAGGGTGCATGACGTGCCACT